>DASZJC010000301.1:0-2911 GCA_035948495.1 Xanthobacteraceae bacterium
GCAGCGGCTCGATCGCAAAGAACGCGTCGCGCCGCATGCCGCGGCAGCCGTGCAGCACGTCGGCAATCATGCCGTCGTCGCGCTTCCACAGCAGCGCCGCCGCAAGCCCCAAGGCGCGCACGAACCACTTGCGCGGGCGCAGCAGCCTGTGGTCCTCCTCGTTGACGGCGCCGGCGACCAGCCGGCTCGCCACCACAAGGTCGTAGCCTTCCTCGAAATAGCCGCGGAATTTCACCAGCATGGCGGGATCGATGCTGCCCTTGGGATGATACATGACGAGTGCGTCGGTCGTGCAGCGGGTGAACGCGTCGATGTAGGCGCCGTTGTATCCGTCCAGCTCCTGGCGAAACACCGGCAGCCCGCGCCCCTGAAGATATTCGACCGTGCCGTCGGTCGAACCGCCGTCGATGGCGAACACTTCGTCGAAGGTGCCGAGCGGGATGTTCGGCACGTCGTGGCGGCACCCTTCGAGTTCGTTGAGCGTCAACAAACATAGCGTCAGGCGCAGCGGCGGCGCCGTCATCGGATGTTTTCCGCGCGGGCATCGGCTTGCGCGAGCGCAAGGTCCGCGAGCCAGGCGTCGAGCAGGGGCAGTTCCGCCGCCGCGATCACGCCGAGGCCGACCAGCGCGCGGTAGCAGCGACGGAGGTTTTCCGGGATTGCATCGACGCCGGCCGCCACCATCGTCGCCTCGAGCGCGGCGCGAATGGCCTCGTTGTGGAGATAGCCGGGAACCTCGTCGGCGAAATCGCGCATCAGGTCGTGCTCGTTGCGCTCCTGCCGCACGGTCGGTTCGTGAAAGAGGATGTGCCAATCGTTGGCCGCGGCAATGCGCTGGGCGACGAAGCTGCGCCAGATGTCGGTCATGCGGAACGAGCAGTGGGCCGGCAGGTAGAGCAGCGCGAACGCGTCCGGCCACCAGGCGGTGTTCTGGCTGTTGAACGGGCACCACGCGCCCGGGCCGAGCGCGACGCGCCGGTCGGCGCGGAAATCCTGCGGCAGCGGCAGCAGCAGCCGGTAGACGGCGTCGACGTCCGGATTGGCGTCCGCAAGCCCCTGCTGAATCGGGCAGTCCACCGTCGCGCTCGGCAGCGCCGCGTAGGGCGCCCGCGCGGCATTGACGGCGGCGAGCGGCAGGCCGCGCGGCCAGATCAACGCGTCGCTGAAATAGCCGTAAAGGTTGGTCCAGCCGGCCGCGCGGACGGTCTTGACCTGGTGCGTGCGCTGGCGCGGCGCGAAAAACGACTCCCGCGGCATGTTGTCGTCGTCGGTCTCGACGATCAGCTGGACGCCGTCGCGGATCGCCGCCAGGTAGCCGACGTTCTTGCGGGCATAATGCGCCGTCGGGCAGAGCCTGGCGAAGGCGAAGCCGCTGTCGTTCTGCGCGCGGATGCTGAGGAAGTCGCATCCGTCGAGCGCGAAATCGGGCGGGCTCTTGGTGTCTCCCACCACCACGAAGCGGAAGCCGGCCGCGCGGCAGCCTTCCGCCAGCGCCCGCAGGAGCGATGTCGGCGGACTGATCGAGGTGACGATCACGGCGGTTCGGGCGTGCATTTCGGGAGGCACCGGGCGTGTCGAACTGCGGCAGGGACCATTGCCGGCCCTAGACGGGGGCAACGGCCCGCTCGGCCTTGGCGAATCGGATGAAAAAGCCGCCGGGCAGGCTCGCGACCAGCATGGCCAGGCCGAACCCGATCGAGGTGGCCAATGCCGCGGCGGGCGCCACGCCGAACAGGCCGTAACCGACGATCATCGAGCCTTCCCGCACCCCCCAGCCGGCAAGCGCAATCGGCATCAGCGCGATCAACACGGCCGGCAGCGCCACGGCGGCCGTGGCCGTGAAATCGATGCCCACGCCCGCCGCCCGGGCGAGAACGAAGATCGCAAGCACGTTGCCAAGGTGCATGAGCGCGCTCGAGGCGATGATCGCCGCGGCGAGCGTCCACGACCGGGTCAGGTGCCGGGCCACCGAGGCAATGTCGAGCGCGAGGTCGACCAGGCGATGGTGACGCAGCCGCTCCAGCAGCCGGCCTTGCAGCGCCCCGAGGAACGCCGAGCCGGCGAAGGCGAGGATGCCGCCGGCGCACACGATGGCGAGAATGGTCAAGCCCGTGCGCACGGCGCCGGACGACGCGCGGGCGAGCAGAAGGGGTTCGCACAGCAGCACCATGGCAAGCAGCACGACGAAGCCGAGCGCCCGCTCGAGCACGACGGCGCTGCTCGCCACGCGGCGCGGATATCCGCGCCGGGCGAGTTGCCAGATGCGCGCGGCGTCGCCGGCGACGAACGTGAGCAGCGTCTGGCTGACGACGAGTCCGATCATCCAGACGGCGAACCCCCGCCCGGCCGGGCACCGGGTGCCGAGCAGGCGCATGACCCAGTCCATGCGCACGGCGGCGATGACGGCCTGCGCCAGCAGCACCACGACGGCGAGGGCGAGCGCGGTCAAGCCCCGTTCGCTGCGCAACAGCGTGCCGGCGGCGGCAAAATCCACGTGCTTGAGCAGCAGCCAGCCGAGCAGGCCGGTGATGCCGATCTTGACGCCGATTGCGATCCACTTCACTCGCGGCCCCCGCTACGCATGCGAATGGCTATTCCGGTTCGGTTTGATTCGTGCGTCCGGTACAGGCTGCTGCGCCCTTGTCGAGCAATCAGATTTGTAGCCCGCATGAGCCAAGCGAAATGCGGGGAAGCTGCTCCCGCCCCCGGGACGAAGTGCCCGGGGGTCGCGGCTGCGCCGCTCATCCCGGCTACGAAGTCGCGCCGCGGCGCGCGGATAGACCTCCGGCATCTTATGGGCTATGGGATCGCCGGTCCATCGGAGCGACCGGGATGACGTCGCAGAACCTGCATGAGGATTATTCGCGCCACGCGGACGAGCCGCGCGGGAGCGAGCGCAATCTGGGCCTCA
>DASZJC010000302.1:0-6043 GCA_035948495.1 Xanthobacteraceae bacterium
GTCCTATTCGCTGCTCGAGGGCGCGCTGCCGATCGCGCGGCTTGCCGAGCTGGCGAAAGCCGACCGGCAGCCGGTGCTCGCGCTCACCGATACCGACAACATGTTCGGGGCCCTCGAATTCTCCGACAAGATGGCGGCGTCGGGCATCCAGCCGATCATCGGCTGCGCGCTCGCGGTCGACTTCGGCGACCAGGACCACGGGCCGCGACCGCCCGGCGCGATGCATGCGCGCGACCTGCCGCGCATTGTGCTGCTCGCCGCCCGCGAGGAGGGCTACCGCAACCTGATGCGGCTCAACTCGCGCGCCTTTCTCGACCACGCCGGCAACGAGCCACCGCACGTGCGGCTCGACTGGCTGGACGGCGCCTGCGAGGGCCTGATCGCGCTCACGGGCGGGCCGGGCGGGCCGCTCGACCGCGCGATCGTCGCCGGCCAGCCGCCGCTCGCGGCGGCGCGCGGCGAGGCGCTGATGCGGCTGTTCGGCGACCGCCTCTACGTCGAGTTGCAGCGGCATGGCTTGCCCGACGAGCGCGCCGCCGAGCGCGCGCTGGTCGAGCTCGCCTACGCCAAGGGGCTGCCGCTCGTCGCCACCAACGAGCCGCAGTTCGCGACCGTCGAGGATTACGAGGCGCATGACGCGCTGATCTGCATCGCCGAGGGGCGGCTGATCGCCGAGCCCGACCGCAAGCATCTCACCCCCGAGCACCGCTTCAAGACCCGCACCGAGATGGCCGCGCTGTTCGCCGACGTCCCCGAGGCGCTCGCCGCAAGCGTCGAGATCGCCGAGCGCTGCGCTTTCCGGCCGGCGCCGCGCAAGCCGATCCTGCCGCAGTTCTCGACCGACAAGGACGCCTGGATGATCGACGAGGCGGGCGAGCTGAAAGTCCGCGCCGAGGAGGGGCTCGAGCGCCGCCTCAAGGTGCATGGCGTCGCGCCCGGCCGCACCGAGGAGGAATACCGCGAGCGGCTCGCCTTCGAGCTCAACGTGATCGCCGGGATGAAATATCCCGGCTACTTCCTGATCGTCTCCGACTTCATCCAGTGGGCGAAATCGCAGGGCATCCCGGTCGGCCCCGGCCGCGGCTCGGGCGCGGGCTCGCTCGTCGCCTATTCGCTCACCATCACGGACCTCGATCCGATCCGCTTCGGGCTGCTGTTCGAGCGCTTCCTCAATCCCGAGCGCGTGTCGATGCCCGACTTCGACATCGATTTCTGCCAGGACCAGCGCGACGAGGTGATCGCCTACGTGCAGGAACGCTACGGGCGCGACCACGTCGCGCAGATCATCACGTTCGGGACGTTGCAGGCGCGCGGCGTGCTGCGCGACGTCGGCCGCGTGCTGGAAATGCCCTACGGTCTGGTCGACAAGCTCACCAAGCTGGTACCGCAGAACCCGGCCGCGCCGGTGACGCTGTCGCGCGCCATTGCCGACGAGCCGCGGCTGCAGGCGATGCGCGACGGCGAGCCGGTGGTGCGCCGCGCCTTCGAGATCGCGCAGAAGCTCGAAGGCCTCCACCGCCACGCCTCGACCCACGCCGCCGGCCTCGTGATCGGCGACCGCCCGCTGTCCGAACTGGTGCCGCTCTATCGCGACCCGAAATCCGGCCAGCAGGTCACCCAATTCAACATGAAATGGGTCGAGCAGGCCGGCCTGGTGAAATTCGATTTCCTCGGGCTGACCACGCTCACCGTGCTCGACACCGCCGCCAAGCTGGTCGCCAAGCGCGGCGTCGATATCGACCTCTCGCGCATCCCGCTCGACGACGCCAAAGCCTATCAGATGCTGACGCGCGGCGAGGCGGTCGGCCTGTTCCAGGTGGAAAGCCAGGGCATGCGTCGGGCGCTCGTCGACATGCGCCCCGACCGCTTCGAGGACATCATCGCCCTCAACGCGCTCTATCGTCCGGGCCCGATGGCCAACATCCCGACCTATTGCCTGCGCAAGCACGGGCTCGAGCAGCCCGACTACATCCATCCCAAGCTCGAACAGATCCTCAAGGAGACCTACGGCGTCATCGTCTACCAGGAACAGGTGATGCAGATCGCGCAGCTGCTTGCCGGCTATTCGCTCGGCGAAGCCGACCTCCTGCGCCGCGCCATGGGCAAGAAGATCCGCAAGGAAATGGAAGCGCAGCGCGAGCGCTTCGTCTCCGGCGCGGTCGCGCGCGGCATCGAGCGCGGCCAGGCCGAGGCGATCTTCGAACTCCTGGCGCGTTTTGCCGACTACGGCTTCAACAAGAGCCACGCCGCGGCCTACGCGCTGCTCACCTATCAGACCGCCTACATGAAGGCGCACCATCCGGCCGAGTTCATCGCCGCCTCGATGACCTACGCCATGGGCAACACCGACAAGCTCGCCGAGTACCGCGCCGAGGCGCAGCGCCTCGGCCTCAAGGTCGAGTCGCCGTCGATCAACCGCTCGGGCGTCACCTTCACGGTCGAGGGCACGACCATCCACTACGCGCTCGCGGCGCTGCGCGGGGTCGGCCGCCAGGCGGTCGAGGCGATCGTCGCCGCGCGCGCGCGCGGGCCGTTCCGCGACCTCGCGGATTTCGCCGCCCGCATCAATCCGCGCGCCGTGAACAAGCGCGTCATCGAGAGCCTCGCCGCGGCCGGCGCGTTCGACGCGCTCGAGCGCAACCGCGCCTGCGTCTACGCCGGCGCCGACCGCATCCTCGCCGCCGCCCAGCGGCTGCACGAGGCGGCGTCGATGGGGCAGAACGAATTGTTCGGCGCGAGCGCGAACCGCGCGGCGGTCGTCCTGCCGGCCGCGCAAGCCTGGATGCCCGCCGAGCGGCTGCAGAAGGAATACGAGGCGATCGGTTTCTTCCTCTCCGGCCATCCGCTCGACGACTACGCCGGAGCGCTCGTGCGCCTGCGGGTGCAGCCGTGGGCCGAGTTCGCCCGCGCCGTGAAGGCGGGCGCGACCGCCGGGCGCGTCGCCGGCACGGTCGTCTCGCGCACCGAGCGGCGCACCAAGACCGGCAACCGCATGGGCATCGTCGAACTGTCCGATCCCTCCGGCCACTACGAGGCGGTGATCTTCGCCGAAGGGCTGCAGCAGTATCGCGACCTGCTCGAGCCGGGCAGCGCGGTCCTGCTCGTGCTCGGCGCCGAGGTGCAGGGCGAGGACGTGCGCGCGCGCATCCAGGCCGTCGAGGCGCTCGACCAGGCGGCGCAGAAGCTCGCCAAGGGCCTGCGCGTGTTCCTGCGCTCCGACGCGCCGCTCGACGGCGTCGCCCGCCGGCTCGAGAGCAAGGGCGACGGCGAGGTGAGCATGATCCTCATCCTCGAGGACGGCGCGACCGAAGTCGAAGTGCGCCTGCCCGGCCGCTTCAAGGTCTCGCCGCAGATCGCCGGCGCGCTCAAGGCGGTGCCCGGCGTGGTGGAAGTGCAGGCGATGTAGGGCGCAATAGCGAAGCGTATTGCGCCGTTTCGAGGCTGTCCGGAGCGCCGTAGGGCGCAATAGCGAAGCGTATTGCGCCGCGTCGCGTGAGGCGTATGCACATGCCCAATTATCGGCGCGCGTTCGTCCCCGGCGGGTGCTGGTTTTTCACCGCCAACTTGCTCAACCGGCGCAGCACGCTTCTGACCGACAGGATCGATGCACTCCGCGAGGCAACACGCAGAACCCAGGCACGATATCCTTTTTACATCGACGCCTTCGTCGTCTTGCCGGAACACATGCACGCGGTGTGGACGCTTCCACCCGGCGACACCGATTTCTCGATCCGCTGGCGCTGGATTAAGGCATGGTTCTCACGGTCGATACCCAGAGGCGAGCAGTTGAGTCCGGTTCGGCAGGCTCGTGGTGAGCGCGGCTTTTGGCAGCGGCGATTCTGGGAGCATCTGATCAGAAGCGAAAACGACTACGCGCGCCACGTCGAGTATTGTTACATCAACCCAGTCAAGCATGCGCTGGTCGCCCGCGTGCAGGACTGGCCGTATTCGTCATTCCATCGCGACGTGGAGGCAGGCGTCGTCCCCTTGGATTGGGCAGGAGAGGTGGATCCCAGCGGAGAGTTTGGGGAGAGAGACCGATGACCATCGGCGCAATACGCTTCGCTATTGCGCCCTACACGGCGCTACGCGCCTTTGCCCGCCCCACAGGTCGCTTCGCTATTGCGCCCTACCGGGACAACCGCTATATCCGCGCCATCTCACACGCGGACCTTGGCTTGAACAGCCGTCCGGTGGCTTTCAGCCCGCAAGGGCATGATCCCGAAAAGTGGGTACCGGTTTTCGGAAAAGATCATGCCCCAAAAAGGCTGAAGCTCACGGGTCCGCGGCGGCACAACCGGAGAACGACATGGCGCTGCCCGATTATTCGATGCGCCAGCTGCTCGAGGCTGGCGTGCACTTCGGCCATCAGGCCCACCGCTGGAATCCGAAGATGGCCGAGTTCATCTTCGGGAGCCGCAACAACATCCACATCATCGATCTCGCCAAGACGGTGCCGATGATGCACCGCGCGCTGCAGGCGGTGAGCGACGCGGTCGCCGGCGGCGGGCGCATCCTGTTCGTCGGCACCAAGCGCCAGGCGCAGGACGCGATCGCCGACGCCGCCAAGCGCTCGGCCCAGTATTACGTCAACTCGCGCTGGCTCGGCGGCACGCTGACCAACTGGAAGACCATTTCCAATTCGATCTCGCGCCTGCGCAAGCTCGAGGAGATGCTCGGCTCGGGCGAGGCGCAGGCCTATACCAAGAAGGAGCGCCTGACGCTGACGCGCGAAAAGGACAAGCTCGACCGCGCGCTCGGCGGCATCAAGGAGATGGGCGGCCTGCCCGACCTGATGTTCGTCATCGACACCAACAAAGAGGACATCGCGATCAAGGAGGCGCGCCGGCTCAACATCCCGGTTGCCGCCATCATCGACACCAATTCCAACCCCGACGGCATCACCTTCGCGGTGCCGGGCAACGACGACGCCTCGCGCGCGATCACGCTCTACTGCGACCTCGTCGCCAAGGCGGCGATCGACGGCATTTCGCGCGCGCAGGGCGAGATGGGCGTCGACGTCGGCGCGGCCGAGAAGCCGATCATCGAGGAGGTGCCGCCGGAGGCGCCGCCGACCGGGTTCCAGCCGCTCTCGGGCCCGCGCGGGGTCGCCGACGACTTGAAGAAGCTCACGGGCGTCTCGCCCACGATCGAAAAGCGCCTCAACGACCTCGGCATTTTCCACTTTTGGCAGATCGCCGAGTTGGGCGGCGACGACGCCCACAAGATCGGCGAGGAACTCGGGCTGCCCGGCCGCATCGAAGGCTGGATCGCGCAGGCCAAGGAGTTCACCGCCGAGAAGGATTGAGCGGCCGCGGCCGCTCGCCGAGAGAGACCGGGACCACGCGCAATGGCGAAAATTTCCGCCCAGATGGTGAAAGAGCTCCGCGACAAGACCGGCGCGGGCATGCTCGACTGCAAGGCAGCGCTCGAGGAGAGCGCCGGCAACGTCGAGAGCGCGGTCGACTGGCTGCGCAAGAAAGGCCTCGCCAAGGCCGCCAAGAAAGCCGGCCGCGTCGCCGCCGAGGGCCTGATCGGGGTCGCGCTCGCCCGCTCCAAGGGCGTATTGGTCGAAGTCAATTCCGAGACCGACTTCGTGCCGCGCAACGATCACTTCCAGGGCCTGGTGAAGATGATTGCCCAGGCGGCGCTCAAGGTCGGCCCCTCGGTCGACGAGATCCTTGCCGCCCATGCCGGCTCGGCGACCATCGGCGAGGCCATCACTTCGGCCATCGCCACCATCGGCGAGAACATGGCCTTGCGCCGCGCCGCCGTCCTCTCGGCAAGCCAGGGCGTGGTCGCGAGCTACGTGCACAACGAGGTGAGCGAGGGCCTCGGCAAGATCGGCGTCCTGGTCGCGCTCGAATCCTCCGGCGAGGCCGACGAGCTTTGGACCGTCGGGCGCCTCTTGGCCCAGCACGTCGCGTGGGCCAAACCGCAGGCGCTCGATCCCTCGGGGCTCGATGCGAAGGTGGTCGCGCGCGAGCGCGATATCCTGGCGGAGAAATTCAAAGCGCAAGGAAAGCCGGCGAACATCATCGAG
>DASZJC010000303.1:0-8198 GCA_035948495.1 Xanthobacteraceae bacterium
CACATCTACAAGCGCTTCTGCGAGGCGATCGGCGCGCCGCAGCTGATCGATCATCCGGACTATGCGACCGACAAGCTGCGCTCGAAGAACCGCGCCGGCATGAACAAGGAGATCGCCGCGATCACCCGCCACAAGTCGAGCCGCGAATGGATCGATATCCTCAACAAGGCCGGCGTGCCGTGCGGCCCGATCTACCAGATCGACGAGGTGTTCGCCGACCCGCAGGTGCGCCACCTGCGCATGGCCGCGCCCGTGCATCATCCGCGGCTCGGTGATATCGAGGTAGTCAACCAGGCGGTGGAGCTCTCCCGCACGCCGAGCGGCGTGCGCTATGCGACGCCGGAAAAGGGCGAGCACACCGACGAGGTGCTGGGCGAACTCGGCTTCGACGCCGCGGCGATCGCCGACTTGCGCCGGCACAAGGTCGTATAAAGGCGACAGAACCAAAAAATAAACGGAGACGCGCGATGAAGACCAGTACCGAACGGATGATCGCCCGCAAGGACGGGGCGGTCGGCTGGATGCTGTTCAACAATCCGGCGCGGCACAACGCCGTCTCGGTCGACATGTGGAAGGCGGTGCCGGAAATCCTCGACGCGTTCAACCGCGACGACGCCATCCGCGCGGTGGTGCTGGCGGGCGCCGGCGGCAAGGCGTTCATCTCCGGCGCCGACATTTCCGAGTTCGAGCAAAAGCGCGGCTCGCGCGAGGCGATCCTCGAGTACAACGCCATCGGCGACCGCGCCAACCGGGCGATCGTCGAGTGCAAGAAGCCGACCATCGCCATGATCCAGGGCTATTGTATCGGCGGCGGGCTGGGCGTCGCGCTCGGCTGCGACCTGCGCATCGCCTCGGACAATTCCCGCTTTGCCGTGCCGGCCGCGAAGCTCGGCCTCGGCTACGCCTTCCCCGGCATCAAGCGGCTCGCCGACGTGGTCGGGCCGTCGTTCGCCAAGGAGATTTTCTACACCGCGCGCCAGTTCGACGCGACCGAGGCGCTGGCGATGGGTCTCGTCAACCGGGTGCGGCCGGTCGCCGAGCTTGAGTCTTACGTTGCGGATTACGCCGCTCGCATCGCCGAGAACGCCCCGATGACGATCGCGGCGGTGAAGCTCGCCGTGAGTGAATGGGCGAAAGATCCGGACAAGCGCGACCTCGCCGCCTGCCAGGCCGCGGTCGACGCCTGCTTTGCGTCGGAGGATTACGTCGAGGGCCGCACCGCGTTCATGCAGAAGCGCAAGCCCGCGTTCACGGGGCGGTGATCTCACGAAACGGCACCAAACAATGATCCGTCATCCTGAGGTGCGAGCGTAGCGAGCCTCGAAGGATGATCGGCCGGTGGCCGTCGCCCTTCGAGGCTCGGCCGTCGGCCGAGCGCCTCAGGGTGACGGACTACAAGAAGCCGCTATCGGCGGATTACGGCTTCGCCTAATCCGCCCTACGCCGCCGCGCGGTGAACTCGGCGAGCATGCGGCGCGGCTCGCCGCCCGCGACGCTGGTGCGGAAGCTTACGATGCCCGCCTTGATCGCCTCATCGAGCGGAAGCCGCTCCCAGTCGCGCATCAGCGCCTTCTGCAGCCGCACCGCTTGCGGCCCCGCCGCGAGGATCGCCTCGATCCACGCGTCGACCGTGGCGTCGAGCCGCTCCGGCGGCACGACTTTTTCGACCAGGCCGATGGCGAGCGCCTTCTCGGCGTCGACGTTCTCGCCGAGCAGCACCAGCTCGGCGGTGCGTCCCATGCCGATCAGGCGCGGCAGCAGCGCCGCCTCGATCACCGACGGCATGCCGACCCTCACTTCCGGCATGCCGAACATCGCGCGCGTCGAGGCGACCCGCAGGTCGCAGCCCGCCGCGACCTCGAGCCCGGCGCCGAGGCAGTAGCCGTTGACCCGGGCGATGACCGGGACCGGGATGGCGCGCACCGCGGCGATCGCCGCGTGCAGCGCGGTGATGAACGCCTGGCCGCCGTCCGCATCGAGCTTCGCCATGGTGGCGATGTCGGCGCCGCCGATGAAGGCGCGCTCGCCCGCGCCGGTGACGACGACGGCGCGCAGGGTTTCATCGTCGTGCAGCGCGCGGGCAGCGGCCGCGAGCGCCGCGATCGTTTCCGGATCGAGCGCGTTGAGCTTCGCTTCGCGCGCGATGGTGAGCCGCGCGACGCGGCCGCGCGCGCCGTGCTCGTCGAACCTGGTGACGACCCGACCGGCGCTCATCCGCGCGGCTACTTCAGCGCGGCGAGCGGCGGCTTGCCGCCGTCCGGGATCGGCACGCGGTCGACGTTGAGCGTCATCGCGACCAGGCTGTAGTACCCCATGACGCCGATCAGATCGATCGCGCCGCGCTCGCCGAACGTGTCGACCACGGCCTTGAAGCTCGCGTCGCTCGCCTGGCCGGTCTCGAGCACGTCGTGGCAGAACTCGTAGACGACCGTTTCGTCCGTCTGCATCGAGGCCGGGCGCTTTCCCGCGGCGATGGCGGCCGCGATGTCCGTGCTCAGCCCGGCTTTCATGGCGAGGCGATGATGCGCGTACCATTCGTATTGCGCGGTCCAATGACGCGCGGTGAGCAGGATCGCCATCTCGTTGAGCTTCGGCGGGATCGAGGTCTTGAACCGGACGTAGGCGCCGAGCTTCTGCGCGTGGTCGGCAAGCTCGGGGCTGCGCAGCAGCGCGTTGAACGGGCCGCGCATGCCCTGGCGCGGGCCGGACATGATGTTGTCGGCGACCTGCTTCTGCTCCGGCGTCATGGTCTCGGTCGTCAATGGCTTGAAGCGTTGCGTATCCATCTTCAGCTCCCTGTGCGATTCAGATGAGGACGACGGTTCCACGCCAGCCTATCCGGTTTGCCCGCTGGAATCCCGGCGCTCGAAGCGGATGGTCGCCGCGAGGCCCAACATGATCAGCGCGCAGGCGCTGATCGGCAGGAACGCCACGGCGCCAATGCCCGTCACGTCCCAGGCCAGCCCGCTGATGATCGGCACGACCACGGCGCATCCATAGCCGATGGTCAGCATGGCGGCGGAGACGCGGTGCACGTCCTCGGGCGCGCTCAACAGCGGCGGCAGCGCCAAGGTCAGCACGAAGGTGCCGCCGGCGCAAAATCCGACCAGTGCGGCGGCCGCGAGAATCCAGGCGCCGGGCGCGAACGCCAGGCCGAGCACGCCGATGAAGAACAGCACGCCGGCGAGCATGTAGGGCCAGGACCGGCGCTCGATCCGCCCGGCGACGGTGAGCAACAAAAGGGCGGCGGGCAATTGGCCGACGTTGAGCGCGGTCAACGCGTCGCTGATCAGGTCGGGCCGGCCGATATGTTTGAGATAGTCGGGAATGAAGGCGTTGGTGGAAAAATACGTGCTGGTGATGCTGCCGAACAACAGCCCGACGCGCCACGTCAGCGGGGCGCGCCAATCGGGCCACCAGCGGCTGCTGACGGCCGCGCCTGCGATCGGATCGGCGGGGCGCGGCGCAAAGGCCGCGACGGCGAGCGCGATCAGCGCAGTCGGCACCGCCCACGCGACGAAATCGAGGCGCCAGCTGCCGCCGACCAGCGACAGGACCAGCGGCGTCAGGACCACCGGCAGAATTTCGCCGGCCAGGAGGCCGTTGCTGTAGACGGCGGTGGCAAAGCCGACCCGGTCGGGCAGCCATTGCTGGGCGATCGGCGGCAGCGACGGCTGCATGATGGCGACGCCGAACGCCATGACGATCGTCGTCGCGTAAAGCGGCACGACGTCGAGGATGGCGCCGCGCAACGCCGATGCAATGGCGGTGATGAGGAGGCCCGCGATCAGGGTGCGCAAGGCGCCGAAGCGCGCGATCAGCAGGGAGCCCGCCACCGCCGCGCCGGCGAACAGGACCTGGGGCAGGCCGGTGAGAATGCCGACTTCGGTCTCCGACAGGTGCAAGTCCGCGTGGATCTGCGGGATCACCGGCGGGACCGCCAGGATGGTCAGGCGCAGCCCGATGCCGGCGAGGCACAGCAACGCCACGCAGGTGAGCAAATATCTGCTCCCTCTCCCCGAAGGGGAGAGGCGTAGGCGGCCTTCGGCCGCCGTTTCTTCTGTCGAAGAACGCCGACGCGAAGCGTCGGCTTTGGTGAGGGGGTTACTGAGTGTCATTTCAAAATTCAGGAACCCCCTCACCCGACAATTCGCGAGCAGGCTCGCGAATTGTCGACCTCTCCCCGCCGGGGAGAGGTGAAGAAAGTCAGCCGCCCACGATCCCGGCCGGGCCGCGCTGCGCCGCGCTCGGTCCGGCCCAGGCGGCGCCCAGGCGCTGCGGCAGGTAGACGCCGGGCGTCGGCTCGCCGTACGGACCCTTGCCGTCCTTCTGGCCGACGATCACGACCTTGTCGAGGTCGGCGGGCTTGCGGCCGGCGAGCGCGTCGACGAGCCAATCGGCAAGGAAGCCGTAGAAGTCCGCGTTGCCGAAGTTCGCGGTGTTGCGCGGCACGTGGAAGTCGTTCTCGCACACCCACATCTCCTTCGGCGGCGGCACCAGCCGGTAGACCGCCATCACGTCCTCGAGCGGGGCGAGCGGATCGTATTCGCCGACCACCTGCAGCGACGGGCATGTCACCTTGGCGGCGGCATCGTCGAGCGTCATCTGGTCCGCGAGCCGGTCGAACTCCGCTTCGTCGTGGATGCCGGCCATATACATGAACACCTGTTTGAAGCGCGGGGAGGCCTGCTCGAAGATCGCGGCCTTCGGCCCGTAGCAGGCCGCCGCGGTCGCCACCGCCTTGACGCGCTTATCGAGCGCCGCAATGCGCATGCCCCAGTAGGACCCGAACGAGAAGCCGGACACGGCGATGCGCTCTGCATCGACCTCCGGACGCGCCGCCAGCCAGTCGATCGCCGCGCTGCCGGCGCGCTCGTAATTGTCGACGGTGACGCGGACCTTGCGGATGTTGCTGGTTCCCTGGCCCGGCCCGTCGATGTGCAGGCAGTTGAACCCGCGCGCTACGAACGGGTGATGGATCGGATTGACGATTGCCTCCTTGGTCATATCCATGCCGGGACAGAACAGCACGGTCGGCGCCCTGCGGCGGCCCGGCTGCATGTGCAGCACGCCCTGGATGAAGTTGCCGGCGAACGGAATCTCGACGCGCTCGATCGGATGATCGGCGTTGCGCATCACCCCGTCGAAGCAGTCGAGCAGCTTGCCGTGCAGATAGATTTTCTCCTGGTTGTCGTCCTCGAAGATCGAATGCTGCGCCTCGCGGTAGTGCTCGGCGGCGTTCCAGTAGAGTTCGCGCGCGGTCTTGCCGTGGCCGGCCGCCTCCGCTGCCCGCGCCAAGGTCTCCTGGTGGCGCGCCGCGCGCTCGAGGATGCGCGGGATCATCCGGTACGACTTGACGTCCGGCGGCACGATGCGCTGGTCGTAGGCGAAGTTAATGACGCGGCCGGTGGTCTTGACCATCCAGTCGAGCAGCCATTGCTGGTTGTCGCGCTCGCGTTCGAGCTTCATCGGGCCTTCCTCCCTGCGATCCAATCTTTGGTAGGGTGGGCAAAGGCGCGCGAGCGCCGTGCCCACGCGGAGCGGCGATCGTCACCACGCGTGGGCACGCGGCCTGCGGCCGCTTTGCCCACCCTACAGATTCCGCAAAGCATAGGTGGGCGATTGCGCCGGGAGAAGCCGCCCCGATAAGATGCGCGCCACAATGACGGGAAACGCCGCACGCTCCCCCTCTTCGCGCAATGCCGTCGGGCTCGTCGGCGTCGGCCTGATGGGCATGGCGTTCGCGCATCGGCTGCGCAGCGCCGGCCTGCCGGCCGTCGGCTTCGAAGTCGACCCGGCGCGGCTCGAGCGGCTTGCGGCGATCGGCGGGGAGGGGGCGGGAAGCGTCGGCGAGGTGGCGCGGCGCTGCGCCGTCATCCTCATCGTCGTGTTCTCGGGCGAGCAGGCCGACGCGGTGATCGGCGAGATCGCGGCGGCGTCGGGTGCGGAGGCCGCCCGTCCGCCGCGCACCCTGATCCTGAGCATCACCTGCGATCCCGACCGCGCGGGCGCGCTCGGGCAACGCGCCGCCGCGGCAGGCCTGCGCTTCATAGAGGCGCCGGTCTCCGGCACCAGCGACCAGGTTCTGCGCGGCGACGGGGTCGGGCTCATCGGCGGCGAGGTTCCGGCCGATGCGGAGCTGACCGCGATCCTCGACGCGCTGATGCCGCGTCGCTTCAACGTCGGCAAGGTCGGCGACGGCGCCAAGGCGAAGCTCGCCGTCAACCTCATCCTCAACATCAACCGCCTGGCGCTCGCCGAGGGCTTGGTGCTCGCCGAGCGCATGGGACTCGACGCCAAGACGTTCTTCGAGGTGGCGCGCAGCTCCGCCGCCTATTCGCAGGTTATGGACACCAAGGGCGGCAAGATGGTCAGCGGCGATTTCACCCCGCACGGCCGCGCCGCGCAGGCGCTCAAGGACGTGCGGCTGATGCTCGCGCAAGCCGCGCGCGCCGGCCAGCAATTGCCGGCCTGCGAGGTCGCGGCTGAAGTGCTGGATAGCTGCGTGCGGCACGGTGAGGGCGAGCGGGATTCGACCGTGGTGGTCGAGGAGATCCGCCGCCGCGTCGGCGCGCCTGCCGCGGCGCAAAGACGAGCAGCCCGATGATCGAGGCCGCCGTCATCGGCCTCGGCCGCTGGGGCCAGGCGATCGTCAACGCGGTGCAGGGGAAAAGCACGCGGCTCCGCTTCGTGCGCGGCGTGTGCAAGGAGCCCGACGCCATGACCGCGCTCGCCGCCGCGCACGGCCTCGAGCTGTCGACCGACTTCGCCGACGCCGTGGCCGACCCGCGGGTGCGCGCGGTGGTGCTGGCAACGCCGCATTCGCTCCATGTCGATCAGGTCGTCGCGGTGGCGAAAGCCGGCAAGGCGGTGTGGTGCGAGAAACCGCTGGCGCTCACGCTTGCCGAAGCGGAGCGCGCGGTCGCCGCCTGCCGGCGGGCCGGCGTGGTGCTCGGGCTCGGCAACAGCAAGCGCTGCTTTGCCTCCATGCTGGAGCTCAAGCGCCTCGTTGCCGCCGGCACGCTCGGCGACGTGCTGCACGTCGAAGGCCATTTCACCAACGAGCACAGCACCCGCGTGAAGGGCGGCTGGCGCGACGATCCGCGCGAGTCCCCCGGCGGCGGCATGACCGGCGCGGGGCTGCACGTGCTCGACGCGTTCGTCAACCTGGTCGGCCCGATCGCGCGCGTCGACGCGCGGCTCTATGCGCACAAGCCGCCGCCCGATCCGCGCGACGCGGTCGCTGCGCTGGTGGAGTTCGCAACCGGCGCGACCGGCGTGATGGCGACGGTGCGGGCCGGGCCGGCCTACTGGCGCGTGCACGTGTTCGGCACCAAGGGCTGGGCCGAGGCGCTGGGCGAGAGCCGGCTCACCGTCGCGCCGATCGGCGAGGAGCCGCAGACACGCACGTTGGCGGCAACCGATTCCCTCGCCGCGCTGCTCGATGCCTTCGCGGCAGCGGTCGACGGCGGCGCGCCGTTCCCGGTGTCGCCGGAAGAGATGCTTGACGTGGTGGGCGCGTTCGAGGCCCTCGTCGCTTCGCTCGAGGCGGGCCAGCCGGTGGCCGTCACCGCGCGGCAGGAGCGGCGGCGCGCGGTCGGGTGATTTCGCCGGGAAATCTATTTGTCCTTTTTGTCCAACTCGGCCATCCGCTTGTGGATGAACTCCCGCGGGCTCATTGGGCGCTTGCCGGCCGCGCCTTCGGAGCTCCCCGTGTCGGGTGTGCCGCCCCGCTTTAGACGCTCGATTTCCTCACGGAGGTCCGCGGCGCGCTTGAGCGAATCGGGATCCGGGTTCTTTGCCATGATTCCACCTCGTCGACTCGATGATCCACATAAAGACGCCGCCATCGACATAAAGACGCTGCGCCTTTTTTCAAGACGCAGCGCCGCAGCCAGAGTGAAATTGTTGCTTAATTGAAATCTATCTGAGGCTTATACGCGAGGTACCGCCCGCCGCCTGGAGGAGCCTTGTCCGCCGGGTCCATTGGACGATTGGCCCAGAATCTCGGCGATCTGCTTGCGCCAGGCCACCGCCTTGGACGCCGACGACGTTGCGACTACGGCGGCGGTTAAGCCGGCGGCCTTGGCCTCCGTTCGCCCCCGTGCGATCGCGTTCAATGTCTCCTGGCTGGTGATACGGTCGATGGCGGCGCGCACGTTCCCGGTGGCCTTCTGATCGATAACCCCGATGTCGCG
>DASZJC010000304.1:0-2223 GCA_035948495.1 Xanthobacteraceae bacterium
GCCGTCGTAGCCGACCTCCGCGAACCACGATTTGCGATAGGCGATCTGCAGGCCGACGATGCACCACGGCACCGCGATCCAGCGCTTGCCGTCGTTGGCGACGGTCTTCGACGTGTCGTAGAAGCCGCCTTGCGCCTTGCCGAGCTCCTCCGCCACGTCGGTGACGTCGACGGTGCTCTCGCCGTAGAGCTGCGGCCAGTTGTTGAGCGCGCAGATGACGTCGGGCCCCGATCCGGATTGCACCGCCGAAGTGATGCGGGCCTGGATGTCGTTGCCGTTGATCGTTTCGAGGTTGAGCCGGATGCCGAGCGCCTTCTGGCACTCTGCCGCGATCTCCTTGCGCAGCAGCTGGTCGGACGCCGGCACGAAATCATTCCAGCGCAACCAGTGGATGGTCGCGCCCTGCGCGTAGGCGGGCGCCCGGCCCGCGGCCAAGAGCGCCGCCATGCCGCCGCTCCCCGCCGCGACGGCGCCGGCGCCGGAAAGCTTGAGCAGTCGCCTGCGGTCGATGCGCGCCATGGTCTGTCCTCCCGGTAATGTTTGAATTTGATTTTTTCTTGTGGAAGAAAATCCTAGATGCAAACCTGACCGCCCACAAGCCGCGTGGAGACGACCATGACCCGACGCAGCGTCCTGCGCATGACCACGGCCGCCGCCGGCCTTGGCCTCTCGCCGCTTCGCGCCGCCGCGCAGGCGCCCGGTCCCGGGCCGGTGATGGCGGCGCTGAGCGCCTACATGAGCGAAGCCGGCACGCGCCCGCTCCCGGCCGACGTTGCGGAGCACGCCAAGCACCACCTCGTCGACACGCTCGCCGCCATGATCTCCGGTTCGCAATTGCCGCCCGGCCGGGCGGCCGAGCGGCACGTCGCCGCGCACGGCGGCAAGGGCGGGGCGACGGTCGCCGGCACGATGCTCACCGCCGCGCCGCTCGACGCCGCCCTCGCCAACGGCGTCATGGCGCGCGCGGACGAGACCGACGATTCCCACAACGCCTCGCGCTCGCATCCCGGCTGCGCGATCGTGCCGGCGGCGCTCGCGGCGGGCGAGGAGTTCGGCGCGGACGGCGGGAGGCTGCTGCGCGCGGTGACGCTCGGCTACGACGTCGGCCCGCGCGTGCTCATGGCCATGGGCGGGGCCGAGTTCAGCTACGCGAGCAGCCTCTCGACCCACAGCATCGGCGGAACGTTCGGCGCCGCGGCCGCCGCCTCGTGCATCGCCGCCCTCGACGCGCGGCAGATGTGCTGGGCGCTCGACTACACGGCGCAACAATCGTCCGGCATCATCGCCTGGCGCCGCGACACCGACCACATCGAGAAGGCGTTCGTGTTTGCCGGCATGCCGGCGCGCAACGGCGTCACCTCGGCGCTGCTGGTGAAATCCGGCTGGAACGGGGTCGACGACATTTTCTCGGGCCCCGACAATTTCTTCCAGGCCTATGCGCCCAAGGCCAAGCCCGAGCTGCTCGACGACAAGCTCGGCGAGCGCTATGAGATCGCCCAGACCGACATCAAGAAATGGACGGTGGGCTCGCCGATCCAGGGGCCGCTCGACGCGCTCGAGGCGATCCGCGCGCGCCAGCCGTTCGCAGCCGATCAGGTGCGCCGCGTCACCGTGCGGCTCGCCGCCTCGGTCGGCAAGGTGGTCGACAACCGCGACATCCCCGACATTTGCCTGCAGCACATGATGGCGGTGATGCTGCTCGACAGGACCGTCTCGTTCAAGGCGGCCCACGACAAGCCGCGCATGCAGGACGCGGCGGCCTTGCGCGAGCGCGCCAAGGTGAGCCTCGTCCCGGATGAGGAGCTTGCCAAGCTGCTGCCGGTGCGGGTCGCCGTCGTCGAGGTCGAATTGGCCGACGGCAGCCGCCAGTCCGAGCGCGTCTCCGCCGTGCGCGGCACGCCGCGCAACCCGATGGCACGGGCGGAAGTGGTCGCCAAGGCGCGCGATCTGATTGCGCCGGTCGTGGGGCGCGAGAAAGCAGATCGCCTGATCGAGACCGTCTACGCGATCGAAACATTGAGCGACGTGCGCGCCCTGCGGCCGCTGCTGCAGCGCGGGTGACCGGTTTTTCCGCATGCGCACGCAGGTCGGGATCGTGGGAGCGGGGCCGGCCGGCCTGCTGCTGGCGCACCTGCTCGACCGCGCCGGCATCGATTGCGTCGTGCTGGAGGCGAAGAGCCGCGCCTACGTCGAGGAGCGCCAGCGCGCCGGCCTGCTCGAGCA
>DASZJC010000305.1:0-3434 GCA_035948495.1 Xanthobacteraceae bacterium
TACGAGTAGCCCGGCTGGCGGTCGCCGCCATAGGCCGGTCCCGCGTTCCAATCCTGGCGCGGCTGCTCGCGGGCGTAATGGGCTTCCGGATTGCTGCCGGTGATGACGATGCTGGTGCTTCCCATCCCCTCCTGCTGCACCAGGGCGTAGAGGGTTGCGGCGTTCGACGGATGCAGGCGCACGCAGCCGTGCGAGGCCGGCCCGCCGAGGCGCGAAATCTCGTAGCTGCCGTGGATGGCGAACCCGCCGTGGAAGAAGATCGAGTGCGGCATGGGCGAGTTGTAATATTCCTTCGAGAACCAGGTCCGCGCCATGCGCTGGGGATGATAGGTGCCGTTCGGCGTGCCGTAGCCGGCCCGCCCGGTCGAAACCGCGAAATTGTAGCGGGGCGTGCCGTCGACCGAGACCGACATGCGCTGGGTCGACTTGTCGATGGTGACGACCACGTTGGCGGCGGCAGGCACGGTCCCGGCCAGCACGGCAAGGATGAACGGAACGGCAAAGCGACCCATCGCGCGACTCCCTGATCCGGCGGGGTTCGAAACTCCCGCATACATACGCTCGACCGGCCGGATGGTTGCACCCGGCGGGCCGGCATCGGACACGACTATTATAACCCCGCGGGCGTCACTTCCAGGCGATCCGCCGGCTTATTGAGGCGGACGGTAAACGACGTCGAACAGCCCGGCGATATCCCGCGGGGTCTTGGGGGAGCTGATGTATTTGAACTCGAGCGCGTCCTGCAATGTCCGGTCGAGGCCGCGCATCTCGCCGATCTGCAGCCCGGCCTTGGGATAGAACTCGTCGACCGCGCGCTGCGCGAGGGCGCGCGGCACCTTCATGTTTTCGGCAAAACGGTCGATCGCGCGCGGATCCCGGTAGGCCCAGTCGATCGCGCGCGCATAGGCGCGCATGAAGCGGGTGACGGCGTCGCGCTTGGTTTCGAGCGCCGCCGGGCCGGCGATGTTGACCCGGATGGTCTGGCCGGCGAGCTCCGGCACGTCGGAGACCCGCGCGACGATCACGGTCTTGCCGTCGGTCACGTTCTGCAGGCCGAACGGCACCACCGACCAGCCGACGTCGATCTGGCCGGTCATCACTTGCGTCAGCGTCGCCGGCACGCCACCGGTGGCGACGAGCTTGGCGTCGACCCCGGCCTTCTTGACCAGCGCGAGCGCGATCAGGTTCGAGGAGGAGCCGGGCGAGGAAAACGCGACGGTCTTGCCGGCGGCGTCCTTGAGGCTGCGGATGCCGCTCTGCGCCCGCGCGTACCAGTAAAGCTCGCCGGCTCCCGTCATCTGCGCCGAGATCACCCGCACCGGCGCGCCCTTGACGTAGGCGCCGATGACGCCGAGCAGGCCGTTGGAAAGGCCGATGTCGGCGCTGCCCGAGAGCACCGTCGTCAGGGTCGCGGCGCCGCCGTCGGTGTAGAACGGCTCGATTTCGAGCCCGGCCTCCTTGAAGAAGCCGGCCATCTCGCCGAACTCGACGAACGAGCTGTCCCAGAAGCCCTTTTGCGAGATCGCGACCTTGAGCGTCTCCGCCTGCGCCATCGAGCTCGCGGCGAGCAGAAACGCTAGGGCAAGTTTGAACATTCCCGGCTTCATGTAGTTTGCCTGTTATCGACTGAAAAAACCGCGTGAGCAACAAACTCGACGTCATCCTGAGGAGCGAGCGCGCAGCGCGAGCGTCTCGAAGGATGGAAACACGCTCCGTGCCGGGGGCCATCCTTCGAGACGGCCGCGCGCAAGCACGCGCGGCCTCCTCAAGGATGACGCGGCTGTGCAGACCCTACGCCACCCGCGCGAGCTTCTGCGCCGGCAGCTTGAGGCCGAAAAAGCGGATGGCATTGCCGCCCAGGATGTTGTGCTTCGCGGTCTCGCTCAGGAACGGCAGGTCGTAGATCGTGCTCGGCAGGTCGAAGTCCCAGTGCGGATAGTCGGACGAATACATCAGCTGGGTCTCGGCCTTCATCATCCGCATCGTGGTCTCGAGCACCGCGTCGTCGGCGGAGCGCTCCATCGGCTGCGAGGTGAAAAACATGTCGCGGATGTAGTCGCTCGGCAGCCGCTTGAGCGCCGGCGCCTCGGACGAGCGCATCATGTATTCGTTGTCGAGCCGCTGCATCATGAACGGGAGCCAGGCGAGCCCGCTCTCGATCCAGACCACCTTGAGCTTGGGGAAGCGCTCGGGCAGGCCGTTCATCAGCCAGTTGGTCAGGTGCACCATGTTGTGCCAGACGAAGCCGAGCGCGTGCACCGAGATGAATTTGTTCATCAGCGACAACGACTGGTCGTTCCAGTTGTAGGCGGAGTGGAATCCGAGCGGCAGCCCCATCTCCTCGAGCAGCGCGTAGGTGCGCATGTAGCTGTTGTGATGGATCGGCTTGTAGCGCGCCGCGGTGACCATGAAGCCGACCACGCCGGGTTTGCCGCCCAGCTCCTGCACCATGCGGAAGGCGGCGTCGGGATCGTTGAACGGCAGGTAGAGCATCGAGCGGATGCGCGGCTCGTGCGCGAGCACGCGATCGACGAGCCAGCGGTTATAGGCGCGCGCCAGCGCCACCTCGACCTCGACCTGCGGATGCGTGCCGAGCTGCAGCATGGGCGAAGGAAACATCACCGAGATGTCCACCCCCATGGCGTCCATCCAGCGCCGGGTGAGCGAAATATCGCGGTGCTCGCCGGCGTTGCCCTTCTCGAGCTGCCGCAGCGGATAGCGCGTCACGCGACCGCCCATGTCCTGGTAGCCGACCCCGCTCTGGAACATGCCGGTGGCCCGCTTGCTCTGGCTCGCGCTCTTCGCGAGCTGCTGGAGCACCGGATCGTCCATGTATTCGAGGATTTCCTGCATCGACTCGGTCTCGTAATGATGCGAGTCGACGTCCACGATCGGGAACTTATCGTACCCGCGCTCGTCCCTCTGTTTGGACGCGTGGGCGAGCAGCTTGCCGGTGTCGAATTCCGCCACCGACATGCGCCGGAAGTCGCTCAGGGGAAGGTCCATTGGATTGCCTCGCTGGTTTTGGGAGTCTATCTGCCCGACCACGCCTGCCACATGCCGAGTTCGAATACTTGCACGTTCACGGCCTTGAGCATCGCGGTGACGGCGACCATCACGTGGGTCGCGGTGATCCCGGCGTCGGCCGGGAAAGCGGCGAGCGGCTCGTCGCGCTCTTCCATGCGATCCGCATAGATGCGCACCGCCGCCGCGAACAGCGCCTGCATGTCGGCGTCGGACAGCGCGCGGCCGTCGCCGAGCGAGGCGATGAGATCGCGCGCGCGCTGCGGGGTGGAAACTTCAGGCAACGACATAGACGTCCTCGCCGCGCCGCACCACCGGAAACGACTTGAGCTTCAGCCGCCGGTCCGCCGCGCATTCGCCGGTCACGATGTCGTATTCGTAGCCGTGCCAGGGGCAGACGAAATGCGCCT
>DASZJC010000306.1:0-8612 GCA_035948495.1 Xanthobacteraceae bacterium
TCATTGCGGCCGCGATCGGACAGATCGGAAATCGGACCATGAAGGCGATCGCGATCTTGTCGCGCGATCGTTCGCCGGCGCTGCCGGCCCTGGCGTCCGCCCACGAGCAGGGCCTCATCGACTTCGAAGCCACTTACTGGAACGCCTTCTTCCTGCCCAAGGGCACGCCCGCGCCGATCGTCGGCAAGCTCCACGATGCCGCCGTCGCCACGATCGACAGCCCATCGGTGCAAGCGCGGCTGAAAGTATTCGGCCTGACCGTCGTCGCTCCCGAGCGACGGTCGCCAGATTATCTGCAACGATTCGTGGCGAGCGAGATCGAGAAATGGAGCGGCCCGGTCAAGGCAAGCGGCGTAAGCTTGGATTGAGCCGACGATTATCGAGAGGACATAATCAAGTCAGCCGCCGGCATTTCAGAGAGGAAGCGCCATGATACTTCACCGTAGAACCTTTTTGCGCCTGACAGCGGGTGCCGTCGCGCTGCCGGCCGGGTTGCGAATCGCGAAGGCGCAAACCTATCCGACGCGACCGGTGCGCATCGTCGTCGGCTATGCGCCCGGCGGCGTGACCGACATCACCGCCCGCCTGATCGGTCCATGGCTGTCGGAGCGGCTCGGTCGGCAATTCGTGATCGACAACCGGCCCGGCGCCAGCGGCAATATCGCCGCCGAGGCGGTCGCGCGGGCGTCGCCGGACGGCTACACCTTGCTCCTCGTCGCGTCGAACAACGCCTACAATGCGACGCTCTACGAGAATCTCCAGTTCAATTTCATCCGCGATATCGCGCCCGTCGCCAGCATTTCCCGCGACTGCTTCGTCATGGTGGTCAATCCCTCGTTCCCGGCCAAGACCGTGGCCGAGTTCATTGCCTACGCCAAAGCCAACCGCGGCAAGCTCAACATGGGGTCGTCCGGGCCGGGCAGCGGATCAACGCTTTACGGCGAGTTGTTCAAGGCGATGGCGGGGGTCGATCTGGCCGCGGTGAATTATCGTGGCGTGGGGGCGGCATTGCCCGATCTCCTGGGCGGCCGGCTCGACGTCATATTCATCCCCGTTGCCTCGGTCGTCGGTTACATCAAGGCCGGAACGTTGCGGCCGCTCGGCGTGACGGCAACCACGCGTGTGGACGTGTTGCCGGACGTGCCGGCGATCGCCGAATCCGTGCCCGGTTACGAGGCGACCGGGTGGAACGGGCTCGGCGCGCCTGCGAACACGCCGCCGGAGATCATCGCGCTCCTTAACGGCCAGGTTAACGCCGCGCTGGCCGACGCGACCTTCAAGGCGCGGCTCGCCGGATTGGGCCTGGAGCCGTTTGCAAGCTCGCCCGCGGAGTTCGCCAAGCTCATCAGCGAATATACGGAAAAGTGGGCGAAGGTGATCCGCTCGGCCGGCATCAAGGTCGAGTAGGCCGATCCGTTACCGCGGCGTTTTCCTTGCCTTGATCCGTCTCAGGCGGCGGCAACCTTGCTGCCGGGCTTTACGGCTGCCGGATGGTCGTAGCTCGCCATCGCGCTTTCGACCAGCTGGTTGAACTCGCCCCAGTCGGTCTCGCGGTAGGAATGGTTGCGCACGATGAACCCTGCGCCGGCGTAGAACTTCTCGTACTGCTGGTGGCGGCCGGCGAACTCGGAGCCGACCAGGTCCCAGGCGAGCTTGAACAGCTTCATGCGGGTGACAGCGTCGGCCTGGGGCGTCTGCCAATAGGTGGTGAACTGCGCGGCGAGCGCGGGGTCATCCATCACCGAAATGTCCGCCGGCATCTGGAACACAGCCCCGCCGCACAGCTCGCGCAGCTCGTCGATGAACTTGCTGTAGTTCTGCGTGCACCAGTCGAGCCCGGCATACATGATGCGCCGGTTGAAGCAGGCGTAACCTTGCGGCCAGCTCTCGAAGGCGTTGATCTGGCCGTGCACGAGGCCGGCGATGGTCGCTTCGACCGCGGCCATCTTGCCGAGCGTCTCGCGCACCGCCGGGACCTGGTCGGCGCCGGTCGCCTGGGCGACCTTGCTGCACAGCCCGAGCACGAGCCGCATCTTCGACCAGTAGCGGACGTTCGATTGGTGGTTGCCGAAGCAATGGCTCGGCGTCTTGATGTAGACGTCGCGCGAGAGCAGGGCGTCGTCGTGCACGAACACCCGCTCCCACGGCACCTTGACGTCGTCGCACACCACCATGCAGTCGCTCTCGTCGTAGCGGTAGGCGAGGGGGGAATCGAACTCGGAGGTGCAGCCGAGCGCGGTGGGCTTGCGCGACCACAGGGTGAGCCCGGGGGCGTTGCAGGCGACCGCGCAGGTGATCGCCTCTTTCTTCTGGTCGGGCGCGAGCGGGATGACGTTGCCGATCCAGATATCGTTGGCGTAGACCGCGCCGGTCGCCAGCATCTTCATGCCGGCGATGACGACTCCGTCGTCGTCCTCGCGCACCACCCGCAGCGTCGGCATCGGGATGTTCTTTTGCTGATAAAATTCCGGATTGCGCGCGGCCTGCGGCGCGACGACCGCGTAGACGGTGTAGAGATCGTTGTCGCGGATGTGCCGGTAGTAGGCGATGAGGTTGTCCGGCCGGCCGCACGGCGGCTTCAGCTCGTCGGCCTTCATCGCCATGCCGGTGACGAACGAGGCCACGTGGTCGGGCGAGCGGCCGAACATGCCGTAGGTGAGGTCGGCGATGCGGCGATGCCCGATCATGCGCCGCTGCAGGTCGTCGCGGGTGCGCGCGCGCAGGAAATAGATCGAGTGGCGCCCGCCGTCCTCCTCGTAGCTCATCTCCTCGCGGTTCGCCGCCTTCATGTCGTAGAGCGCCGCGACGGTTTGCGCCGCCGTGCGGAACGCCGGATGCCGCGTCACGTCGTCGACCCGCTCGCTGCCGATGTAGACGATGCGCCCGTCGCGCAGCGATTCCAGATGCTCCTTGCCGGTTCGCAACATGGCGGATGAGCTCCCATGCAGTCGGACGCGAACGCTAGCGCATGTTCCGGCGAAGTGGGTACCGGTTCGCCGATAAGAACATGCGCCAATCATAGAGTCCGCGCGGTGCCTTGGGTAGTCAAGCGCCGGCGTCGGTTGGATCGCGCCGCGCGCGTGGGCTAAATTGAAGGCCATCGCGGCTGGCCGGGCAGGAGGGAGAGCGGCATGGCGCAGGCTTCGGATGCGTCGGACATCTACCGGCGTCAGGGCGTCGGCTTTGCGTCCGGCTTCGGCGCGCGCCCGGCGCTGCTGATCGTCGATTTCGTCAACGGCTTCAACGACCCGCTCGCCCCGCGCCGCGACCGGGTGGCGGGGACGCGATGACGGACTCGCTCGGCTTCCGTCGGAAGTTCGGCGTCATCGCGCCGTCGACCAACACGTCGGTCCAGCCCGAGTTCGAGGCGATGCGGCCGCGCGGGGTGACCAACCATTTCGGCCGCATCCATATTCCCAACGACCCGATCAGGAACGACGACGACTTCAACCGGCTGATGGACTCGATCCGCGCCGAACTGATGCAGGCGATCGACCGCGTCATGACCTGCGAGCCCGACTATCTGGTCATGGGCATGTCGTCGGAGACGTTCTGGGACGGGCTCGATGGCAGCATCAAGCTGCGCGAGCGGGTCGAGGCGCGTGCGGGCGTCAAGGTCGCCATGGGGTCCGACGCCTGCCAGGCGGCGCTCAAGCGCTACGGCGCCCGCCGGCTCGGCGTCGTCACGCCCTACATGCCGGTCGCCGACGCGCAGGTGCGCCGGTTCCTCGCCGATTGCGGCTTCGAGGTGGTGCGGCTGAAGGGATTGCGCTGCCCGGGCCCGGTGGCGATCGCCCACGTGTCGGAACGGGAGCTGCGCGACGCCCTGATCGAGGTCGACGGTCCCGACGTCGATGCGCTTCTCCAGGTCGGCACCAACCTGGCGATGGCGCGGCTCGCGGGACTAGCCGAGTTCTGGCTCGACAAGCCGGTGCTGGCGATCAACACCGCGACCTACTGGTGGGCGCTGCGGCAAAACGGGATCGACGACAAGATCGACGGGTTCGGCTCGCTGCTGCTGGAGCATTGAGGCGCCAATCCCTCCCCTGCAAGGGGAGGGGTTACGAGTGGACGCGCACCCGCGGTACACCGAGCTTATCAGCCGGATTTGGTATTGCTTCCCTCGCCGCCGCCGCGCTCACGATCCCGGGCCGAATTGCCCGATCAGCGTCCATTTCTCATCCTTCAGCTCGATCACGTAGACGGGCTTGAGCGCGTCGCCGTTGGCGCCGAACGAGATCGCACCTTCGAGCGCCGGGAAGTCCTTCATCTTGCGCAGCTCGTCCTTGATGGCGGTGCGCTCGGCGGCGAGCTTGGCGGGATCGCCGGTGACGTTCGCCTGCTTCATCGCCTGCGCGTAGAGCAGCACGATGTCGTAGGTCGCGGCGTCGAACTGCGCCGCCGTTGTCCGGTCGAGCCCGGCCGCCTTGGCGCGGCGGGCGAACTCCGCCTGGAACGCCTTGCCGCGGGCGTCAAGATCGGGGTGGAACGTCGTCGGGATGACGGTGCCGTTGCCGGCGGGGCCCATCCGGCGCCCGAGGTCGGGATCGGCGATGGTCGAGCCGGCGACGAGCCGCCCTTTGTGGCCCTGGCGCCGCAATTCCTGAACCAGGCGGGTGGCCGGTTCCGGCCCGGATCCAACGCCGATCAGGTCGGTCGGCTGCGCCGCCAGCTGCGAGGCCTGGGCGGCGAAATCGAAGCTCTGGGTCTGGAAGGTGACGCTGAGCGTCACCTCGGTGCCGAACTGCTTCATCACGCCCGGCAGCACCTTCTCGCCCATCACCTTGGAGACCACGTCGTCGGTCGCATAGGCGATGGCCGCGGTCTTGGTCGGATAGTTCTTGGCCTGGAGCGCGCGCATCACGCGCGCGAACATGTACCCCTCGTCCGAGGTGTTGCGGAAGGCGTATTGATACGGCTCCGCAAGCTTCGGCGCCGACGACGCCATCGACATCGACACGATTCCGAGCCGGTCCCCCGCCGGGAACACCACGCGGCATTCGCTTGAGCTCAACGGCCCGATGACGGCCAGGACCTTGTCGTCCTCGGCGAGCTTGCGCACGCCGATGACCGCCTGGTCTGGCTTTCCCGCCGTGTCGAACGCGACGATCCGCAGCTTCTTGCCGCCGATCCCGCCGGCGGCGTTGATCTCGTCGATGGCGATCTGCGCCGCGATCTCGTTGGTCTTGGAGAAGGTCGCGAACGGGCCCGCGCCCGAGGGCAGATAACCGAGCGGGATGTCCTGCGACATTGCATGGCCGGTCCACGCGACGGCCAGCACCGTTGCGACGGCTCCGATCAATCTGGTCTTCATCGTGCTGCTCCTTTATTTGACATGCGTCTGTCTCATGGGCCGTTCAGAGCCTGACTCCGCGCGTCGTCGTCGTTGGCGCCGGCCGCGCGGGCCCGTCCGAGGTAGGCATCTTGCAAACGATGGTCGGCGAATATGCGCTCGGGGGCCCCCTCGATCGCCACGCGTCCGAGCTCGAGCACGTAGACGCGATGGGCAAGCTGCAGCGCCCGATGGATGCTTTGCTCGACCAGCAGAATGCTCAAGCCCTTTTCGCGATTGAGCGAACCGATCAACGCGAACACCTCGTTCGCCACCAACGGGCTCAAGCCGAGTGACGGCTCGTCGAGCATCATGAGTTTGGGGCCGGCCACGAGGCCGCGTCCGATCGCCAGCATTTGCTGCTCGCCGCCCGACAGCACGCCAGCGGGACCGTGCCGCCGCGCGGCGAGCCTGGGGAAGCGGTCGTAGATCTCGGCGATCTCCGCATCCACCGCGCGGTCGTCGTACCGATTGAAGGCGCCCATCAGCAGGTTCTCATGGACGGTGAGGCCGGTCACGATGCGGCGGCCTTCCGGCACCAGCACCAGCCCGCGGCGCACGCGCCGCGCCGTCGACCAGTCGCCGATGTTCTCGCCTTCGAACATCACGCTTCCGCCGGCGGGCCGCACGAGACCCAGCACGGCGCGCAACAACGAGGACTTGCCGGCGCCGTTGGCGCCGAGCACGGCGACGACCTCGCCCGCGGCGACGCGCAGCGACACCCCGCGGACCGCGTGAACGCGGCCGTAGCGCACGTCGAGGTCGCGCACGTCAAGCGACACCGGGCCGCTCCATGGCCGGCGCCGCGGGGGCGCCGAGATAGATTTCCTGCACCCGCGGGTCGCGGCGGATGGCGTCGGGGCTGCCCGCGGCGATCTTGCGGCCGAAGTCGAGGACGATCACCTCCTCGCACAGGGCGCCGATGAAGTGCATGTCGTGCTCGACCACGATCAGCGTGACCGCGCCATTGTCGCATATTTTTTCCAGCTGCTCGCGCAATGCCTGCGTCTCGGCGGGATTGAGGCCGGCCGCCGGCTCGTCGAGCAGCAGCAGGCGCGGGCGTGCCATCAGCGCGCGCACCAGTTCGATCCGCTTCTGCACGCCGTAGGGGAGGCCGGCGACGGTCGAACGCTCGTAGTCTTCGAGGCCGGCCTCGGCGAGCGCGGCGCGCGCTTCTTCGCGCCAGCGGTTGCGCGGCACCAGGCCGACCGGCTGGAGCACGCCGCCAATGCCGCCGTTGCGGCAATGCTGCCCGACCAGGACGTTGTCGAGAGTGCTCAGGTGCGGCATCAGCCGGATGTTCTGGAAGCTGCGGGAAATTCCGCAGCCGATCCGCCGGCGCGAGGGGAGGCCCGCGATGTCGACGCCGTCGAGCAGGATGCGGCCGGCATCGAGCGCGAACAGCCCGGTGATGAGGTTGAACACCGTGGTCTTGCCGGCCCCGTTCGGGCCGATCAGTGCCGTGCGCGTGCCGCGGCGAACCGCGAAGCTCAGGTCCTCGACGACGCTCAAACCGCCGAAGCGCTTGCACACGCCGTCGAGGCGCAGGATCGGCTCGCCGCTCACAGGACCGGCTCCCGCGGCAGCGCACCCACGCGGCCCGCGGGCGCGGGGCTGCTCCACCCGAGCAGGCGGCGGACCTGGGCGGCGGTCACCAGCCCCGCCGGGCGCATGGCCATCATGACGATCACGATGGCGGCGAACGCCACGTAGCGCCAATCGGCGCTCGCGCGCAGAACCTCGGGCAGCAGCGTGAACACGGCGGCGCCGAGCGGCGGACCGAGCACGGTCTGCGTGCCGCCGAGCAGCGCGTAGAGCACGACGGTGATGCTGAACGAAATGTTGAAGTATTGCGCCTCGATGAAACTGAAATGATGGGCGTAAAGCCCGCCGCCGATCGCGGCGATGATCGATCCGAACACGAACGCCGCGACCTGGAAGGCGCGCACGTCGATGCCCATGAGGTCGGCAACCTGCTCGTCGTCGTGCACGGCGGTCACCGCGATGCCGAACCGCGTCGCGAACAGCAGCCACACGACCGCGAGGACGGCGACGGCGAACAGGGCAATGACCGGAAGGCGGATGAAGGCCGCGACCGGATATCCGGCCGCGCCGCCGACGATTTCGAGGTTGAGGATGACCGCCTGGACGATCTGGCCCAGCGCAAACGTGGCGAGCGCGAGATAGATCCCGCGCGTGCGCAAGACCGGCACGGCGACGGCCAGCGCCACCAGCCCGGCCGCGATCCCGGCCGCCGGAATCGCAAGCAGCGGCGAGAGCAGATAAACGTTGCTCAGGTAGGCGGACGCATAGGCGCCGATCGCCGCGAACCCGGCGAGGCCGAGGTTGAGCTGTCCGGCCGCGAGCGGCAGGAAGGCCCCATAGGCGAACACCACGTTTACCGCCAGCAGCACCAGCACACCTTCGAGATATCCGCTCATGCGCGCGTCGAAGCGATGGTGGCGGCGAACAGGCCGGTAGGACGCAGCACCAGGATGAGCAACAGCAGGCCGTAAACGGCGATGTCGACGAAATCGGCGCCGAAATAGCCGATCGACATCACCTCGACGAGCCCGATCGCTAGGCCGCCGACGATGGCGCCCCAGACGTTGCCCATGCCGCCCACGATCATGGCGGAGATCCCCTTGAGCCCGACCGCCTCGCCCATGAACGGCTGCACCTGGCGATAGTTCAAGGCGAACACGACGCCGGCCAGCGCGGCGAACAATCCGCTCACCACGAATACGAGCGGGACGATGCGGTTGATATCGACGCCGAGCAGCAGCGCGGTGTCGGAATCCTCCGCGATCGTTCGCAGGCCGCGTCCGGTGCGCGTGCGCGACAACACGAGCGTCAACGCCCAGGTCAGGCCGATCGCGCAGGCGAGGCCGGCGAGCTGCGGCAGGCTGACGATGAGGCCGGCAACGTGCAGATCGGCGCTGCCGAACAGGGCCGGCAGCGAGCGCAGCTCGGAACCCCAGTAGACCACCGCCAGATGCTCGAACAGGATCAGAAAGGCCATCGAGCTGACCAGGGGAACGAACGGCTCGGCGGCCCGCATCCAGCGCCAAGTGAAACGCTCGACCACGAGCGAGGCGACGGCCCCGGCGCCGAGCGCCCCCGCGGCGGCGAGCGGCCACGGGAGGCCCGCTGCGATGAGCGCCCACATGGCCATGGCGCCGATCATGAACAGCCCCGGGATGCTGAAGTTGAGGAACTTCAGCACGCCGATGCTCAGCGTCAGCGCGACGCCCACCATCGCGTAGACGGAGCCGAGCAT
>DASZJC010000307.1:0-5669 GCA_035948495.1 Xanthobacteraceae bacterium
TTCCCGCGACGGCTTGCTCAAGGGCCTCAACCTCGACGCCACCATTGCGCTCGCCGATCGCGTTGCGATCCCGGTCATCGCCTCGGGCGGCCTCGCCTCGCTCGACGATGTGAAGGCATTGCTCGCGCCGCGCGCGCAAAAGCTCGCGGGCGCCATCGCCGGCCGCGCGCTTTACGACGGGCGGCTCGACGCCGCGCAGGCGCTGTGCCTGATCCGAACGGCAACTCACCGGTGAACATTTCTACCGAATGAGTTGCGATGCGTCGCGCGCACACGCGGCGGCAGCAACCGCTCATCGATTGTTAATGACATTCCGCGCAAGGCGCCGATTTTAACCCGCGAAAAACACGGCGGCTCTATCCCTGAGGACGGTCGGGGGGCGCGCCACATGTTCAGGGTTCTCAGCTGTCTCGCCGTCGAGCACGATTTGCGGCTGGTCGTGCTGGCCGGCATCGTCTGTTACCTGGCGAGCACTGCCGCCGTCAGCCTGTTCCATCGCGCCCGCGCAACGAACGGCCGCGCCCGCGCCATGTGGACCGGCACGGCCGGCGCCGCGACCGGCAGCGGCATTTGGGCCACGCACTTCATCGCCATGCTGGCGTATGAGCCCGGCACGTCGATCGCCTATGGCATCGGCCTCACCTCCCTGTCCCTGATCGCCGCCGCGAGCGTCACCGCGATCGGTCTCGGCGTCGCCATCTACGGCCGCTCGCCCTGGAATACGCCGCTCGGCGGCGCGATCGTCGGGGGCGGCGTCGCCTGCATGCACTATCTCGGCATGGCCGCGGTGGAGATTCCCGGCCGGGTCACTTGGCTGTCCGACTACGTGCTGGTCTCGATCGTCGTCGGAATGCTGTTCGGCATGTGGGCTCTCAATGTCGCGGTGCGGCGCGACGACATCCGCACCACGCTTGCCGCCGCGGCCCTGCTGACGGCCGCGATCGTGTCGCATCACTTCACCGCCATGGGCGCCGTCGTCATCGTCGCCGACCCGACGCGCACGATCGACGCCTTCTCGATGTCTCCTGGCGCGCTCGCCGTGGCGATCGCGGGCGTCGCGGTCGCCATCCTCGGCGTGAGCCTGATCGGCGCGGTCTTGGATCGGCGCCTGGCAGCGCGCACCGACAACTTCGCGCGCGACCGGCGGCAGCTGATCGAGCAATCGGAAGAAATGTTGCGCGAGCAGCATTTGCGGCTGAGCACCGCCATCGGCAACATGTCGCAAGGCCTGCTGATGTTCGATGCGCAATGCCGCCTGCTCATGTGCAACGACCGCTACATCGAGATGTACGGGCTTTCAGGCGACATCGTCAAACCCGGATGCACCTTCGATCGGCTCCTGGAGATTCGCAAAGCGAACGGGACGTTCCCGGGCAGTACGGAGGCATACAGCAGCGAGCTGAGCGCGACGCTCGCCCATGGGAAGGCCTACGAAAAAATACTGGAGCTGAACGACGGGCGCACCATCGCGCTCGTCAATCAACCCATGCCGGGCGGCGGATGGGTGGCCACCGACGAGGACGTCACGGAACGGCGGCGCGCCGAGAAGCAGATCGCCCACATGGCGCATCATGACCTCTTGACCGATCTGCCCAACCGCGCCGCGTTCACCGCGCGCTTCGCCACCGTCCTCGATCACGCCTCCGCGTCGGGCGGAAGCTTCGCCGTCCTGTGCATCGACCTCGACCGGTTCAAGGAGGTCAATGACGTGTTCGGCCATTCGGTGGGCGACGGAATGTTGCGCGAAGTCTCGCGGCTGCTTCGCGCCGCCGCGGGCGAGGCGTTCCTCGCGCGCCTCGGCGGCGACGAATTCACCGTGATTGCCGCCGAGGGTCCGCAGCCGGCGACCGCCGAGCGCATGGCGGAAGCGTTACAGGCGGCGCTCGCCGACGACGTGGTCATCGACGATCATCGCCTGCATGTGGGATTGAGCATCGGGGTTGCGATCTTCCCGACCGACGGCAACACCGCAACGACCATTCTGGCCAATGCGGATGCGGCGCTCTATCGGGCCAAGGCTGAAGGGCGCGGGACGATCCGATTCTTCGAAGCCGACATGGACAAACGGCTGCGCGAGCGTCGAGCCTTGCAGCACGATCTGCGATCTGCGATCGAGCGCGGGCAGCTGAGCCTGCATTATCAGCCGCAGGTGCGCATGGACGGCTCGGCCATCGGGTTCGAGGCGCTGGTGCGCTGGGATCACCCGGTGCGCGGCAGCGTGCCGCCGGCAACCTTCATTCCCCTCGCCGAGGAGAGCGGGGTGATCATCCCGATGGGGCAATGGATCCTGCGCGAGGCCTGTCGCGAGGCGGCGTCGTGGCCGCTGCCGCTGCAGATCGGCGTCAATCTGTCGCCGGTCCAGTTCCGGCACGGCGATCTCCCGGGCCTCGTCCACGCGGTGTTGCTGGAGACCGGGCTTGCCGCCGGCCGCCTCGAACTGGAGATCACCGAGGGCGTGCTGATCGGCGACTTCTCCCGCGCCGTGTCGATCCTGCGACGCCTCAAGGCGCTCGGCGTGCGCATCGCCATGGACGACTTCGGGACCGGCTATTCGTCCTTGTCCTATCTGCAGTCCTTCCCGTTCGACAAGATCAAGATCGATCAGGCGTTCATTTCCAATCTCGATCGCAACACGCAATCGAGCGCGATCGTTCGCGCCGTCATCGGCCTCGGGCACGGGCTCAGTCTGCCGGTCTCGGCGGAAGGGGTCGAAACCAAGGAACAGTTGAATTTCCTCCTGCGCGAATCCTGCGACGAGGCGCAAGGCTTCCTGTTCGGTCGGCCGCAGCCGATCGAGGCTTATGCCGCGTTGATCGGCCGCGAGCCGTCCGCGTCGCAGCAAGTTTTGCGGGCCGGCTGACGCGCCGTCGCCGGCCGCGCGGTCGCTCGTTGATCGGCGCCGCGGCCATCGACTCGCGGCAGCACGCGAAATCGCGTAGGACCGGCGCATGTTCAAGGTCCGCGTCATACCCTGCCTCGACGTGAAGGACGGGCGCGTCGTCAAGGGCGTGCGCTTCGTCGATTTGCGCGACGCGGGCGACCCGGTCGAAGCGGCCATGGCCTACGACGCCGCCGGGGCCGACGAGCTGTGCTTCCTCGACATCACGGCGAGCCACGAGAACCGCGGCATCATCCTCGACGTGGTTCGCCGCACCGCCGAGGCCTGCTTCATGCCGCTCACGGTGGGCGGCGGCGTGCGCACCGTCGAGGACATCCGTCGTCTGCTGGCCTCGGGCGCCGACAAGGTGTCGATCAACACCGCCGCCGTGAACGACCGCGGCTTCGTCAAGGAGGCGGCGGAAAAGTTCGGCGATCAGTGCATCGTGGTGGCGATCGACGCCAAGAAGGCGTCGCGACCGGGCGAGCCCGACCGCTGGGAAATCTTCACCCATGGCGGCCGCAACCCGACCGGCATCGACGCGCTCGCCTATGCGGAAGAGGTGGTGGCGCTCGGCGCCGGCGAGATCCTGCTCACCTCCATGGACCGCGACGGCACCCGGCGCGGCTTCGACATCCCGCTCACCCGCGCGATCGCCGACGGCGTCAGCGTCCCGGTGATCGCCTCGGGCGGCGTCGGCACCCTCGAACATCTGGTCGAGGGCATCCGCGACGGCCACGCCACCGCCGTGCTCGCCGCCTCGATCTTTCACTTCGGCGAGCACACCGTGCGCGAGGCGAAGGACTACATGGCGCGGGCCGGCCTGCCGATGCGGCTCGATGCGTGAAGATTTTCTGCCGCGGAAGTGGTAGGAGCCTGCCATGCCCACGTTCAGCCTCAACGACCTCGCCGCCCGCGTGAAGGAGCGCGCCGCGGCCAGTCCCGAGACCTCCTACACCCGCAAGCTCATCGACCGGGGCGTCGCCCATTGCGCCAAGAAGCTCGGCGAGGAGGCGGTCGAGACGGCGCTTGCGGCCGTGACCGAGGATCGCGCGCGTGTGATCGCCGAGGCCGCCGATCTCCTCTACCATCTCCTGGTCCTGCTCGAGGCCCGCGGCGTCGCCCTGGCCGAGGTCGAGGCGGCGCTCGCCGAACGGGTCGGCCGGTCCGGCCTCGACGAGAAGGCGTCGCGGACAAAGGTGTAGAGCATGATCCCGAAAAGTGGGTACCGGTTTTCGGAAAAGATCATGCTCCAATAAGATCACCACGATGGAACAGCGCGTCGACGAAGGCCTCTCTCCCTACCGCACGTTTTCGCGGGCGGAATGGGCGTCGTTGCGCAAGGACACGCCGATGACCCTGACCGTCGGCGAGGTCGCGCGCCTGCGCTCGCTCAACGACCGGCTCGATATGGCCGAGGTCGAGGACATCTACCTGCCGCTCTCGCGCCTGCTCGTGCTCTACGTCGCGGCGACCCAGCGGCTGTTCCGCGCCCAGCAGGGCTTCCTCGGCACCGAAGACGTCAAGATGCCCTACGTGATCGGCGTCGGCGGCTCGGTCGCGGTCGGCAAGTCGACCACGGCGCGCGTGCTCGAGGCGCTGCTCGCACGCTGGCCCAACACCCCCAAGGTCGATCTCGTGACGACCGACGGCTTCCTCTACCCCAACGCGGTGCTCGAACGGGAAGGCCTGATGGAGCGCAAGGGGTTTCCCGAGAGCTACGACCTGCAGACGCTCCTGCACTTCCTCTCCGACATCAAGGCGGGGCACCGGCCGGCGCGCGCGCCAGTCTATTCGCACCTCGTCTACGACGTGATGCCCAATCATTGGATCGAGATCGCCCAGCCGGACATTTTGATCGTCGAGGGGCTCAACGTGCTGCAGGCCGCCCGGCCGCCCCGGGACGGCAACGCCATCCCGTTCGTGTCGGACTTCTTCGACTTCTCGGTCTACATCGACGCCGACGAGGACATGCTGCGCAGCTGGTACGTCGATCGGTTCCTGACCTTGCGCGGGACCGCGTTCCGCGATCCCATGTCGTACTTTCATCGCTACTCCCAGCTCGGCGACGAGGCCGCGGTCGAGACCGCCACCTCGATCTGGACTCGCATCAACCTAGTGAACCTGCGCGAAAACATCTTGCCGACGCGCCAGCGCGCCGACCTCATCCTCATGAAGGCCGGCAACCACTCGGTCCAGGAAGTATCGCTGCGGCGGTTGTGATGAAAGAGTAGGGTGGGCAAAGCCGCGGAACGCGGCGTGCCCACGTCTGCTTTCACAGATGCGTTCGCGTGGGCACGGCGCTACGCGCCTTTGCCCACCCTACGGCTCCTTACCGATCAAAAACTCACGCCGCGAGCGGTGCCGTCCGCCGCGCCGTCGCGAGGGCCGCCTCCAGCCGCTCGCGGTCGAGCGGCTTTGCCAGGAATCCGTCCATGCCGGCCGCGACGCAGGCGTCGCGATCCTCGTCGAACGCGTTGGCGGTGAGGGCGATGATCGGCGTGCGCGCCGCCTCGCGCTCGTCCTCGGCGGCCCGGATTCGCCGCGCCGCCTCGATGCCGTCGACCTCCGGCATGTTCACGTCCATGAGGACGAGGTCGTAGGGGACGCCGGAGACCTGCGCGGCGAGCCACGATTCCACCGCGATGGCACCGTTGCGCGCCATGGTCGGACGGTGGCCGAGCTTGACCAGCAGCGCGCGGGCGAGCAGCGCGTTGATGTCGTTGTCTTCCGCCACCAGGATCGCCAGGCCGGCCGGCGCGCCGTCCGCGGGCACGAGGGGCGCCTCGGT
>DASZJC010000308.1:0-1710 GCA_035948495.1 Xanthobacteraceae bacterium
CGCCGCCGGGCGCCGCCTCGTGCTCCGGCTGCCATCCGACCAATCCCAAGGTCGAAACCCGCGTGCCGCGGCTTGCCGGCCGCAAGCCTGCCGACATCGTCGCGGCGATGGGGGCGTTCCGATCCGGGCAGAAGCCCGCTACCGTGATGGACCACATCGCCAAGGGCTTCTCCGACGCGGAGATCCGCGCCATCGCCGATTGGCTCGGCGCGCAGCAATAGAGCATGATCCCGAAAAAGCCTGCCCCGGACTTGATCCGGGGTGGGTACCGGTTTCCCGCCTGCGCGAAGCCCTTGTACGGTCAGCCTTGGGGCTTGATGCTTCGGCGGGCGAAGGCAGGTCGGAAAAGATCAGGCTCCAACGATAAGGTAGAGCGGGATGACGATTCGAAGAAAAGTCATCCCGCTCTAGGTTCGTGATGAAAGCTCGCGCGGCCACCCGGCGCACCTTCCTCAAGCGCTCGCTCGCGGCGGCGGCCCTGGTGCCGATGCCGGCGATCGCGCAAGGCCAGGCGCGGGTCGTCGTGGTCGGCGGCGGCTTTGCGGGCGCGACCTGCGCAAGAGAGATCAAGCGTCTTGCCCCCGACGTGCGGGTGATCCTGGTCGAGACCAATCCGACCTTCACGGCATGCCCGTTCAGCAATGGCGTCATCACCGGCCTGCGCGAAATGCGTGCCCAGCGATTCAATTACGAGGCGCTGGGCGGCATGGGCATCGGCCTGGCGTTCGTGGCGGCGACCAGGATTGATCCGCAGGCGCGCACGGTCACGCTGAGCGAGGGCACGGTCCTGCCCTACGACCGGCTGGTGCTGGCGCCGGGGATCGATTTCCGCTGGGGCTCGCCGGCGGGCTACGACGAGGCGGCGTCGGGGCGCATGCCGCATGCCTGGAAAGCCGGCGAGCAGACCTTGTTGCTGCGCCGCCAACTCGAGTCCATGGAGGACGGCGGCCTCGTGACCATCTCGGCCCCGCCCAATCCGATGCGCTGCCCGACCGGCGTCTACGAGCGCGCGAGCCTGATCGCGTACTATCTGAAGACGCGCAAGCCGCGCTCGAAGCTCATCATTCTCGACGCCAAGGAAAGCTTTCCCGAGCAGCGCCTGTTCCAGGCGGCCTGGCAGCAGCTTTATCCCGGCCTGCTCGAATGGGTGCCGTTGTCGAACGACGGCAAGGTCGTCAGCGTGGAGCCGGCGACGAACACGCTGGTGACCGACTTCGACCGGCACGCGGCCGCGGTTGCCAACGTCATCCCGCCGCAGAAGGCGGGCGCCATCGCCGGGGCTGCCGGAGTCGCGGATCGCACCGGCTGGTGCCCGATCGACCCGGTCACCTTCGAATCGCCGTTGCAGCACAATGTCCACGTGATCGGCGACGCGGCCATCAGCGGCGCCATGGCGAAGTCGGCCTTCGCGGCCAACGCCCAGGGCAAGGCGTGCGCGGCCGCGGTCGTAACCCTCCTGGCCGGCGAGACGCCGCCATCTGGGAAGCTCATCAACACCTGTTACAGCCTGGTCGCGCCCGATTACGGCATATCGATCGTGGCCGTGTACCAACCGGTCAACGGCCAGTACGTGGACGTCGAGGGCGCGGGCGGCACGAGCCCGGCGGAAGCGCCGCGCGAGACGCGCGCGGCCGAGGCAAACTATGCGGCAGCGTGGTTCCGGACGATCACGGCCGAAGTGTTTGGTTGAGGCAATGCCTCGCGCCGCGG
>DASZJC010000309.1:0-4111 GCA_035948495.1 Xanthobacteraceae bacterium
CACGGCTGCCGCGTGCCCCATGGCCTCACGTTGGCTCAAGCGCCTGAGCGTGATCGTCGCGTGCGTCGTTCCGGCGGCGCTCGCCGAGGCCGCGCTGGAGGCGCCCAAGCAGGTTCCCGCGCAGGCGTCGCTCGCCGGCCAATTGCTGGTCGCCGCCCCGTCCATGGGCGACCCGCGCTTTGCCCAGGCCGTCATCCTGATGGCGCGCCACGACAAGAACGGCGCGTTCGGCATCGTGATCAACAAGCCGGTGGGCGAGCGGCCGCTGGCGAGCCTGCTGGAAGCGCTGGGCGAAAAGGACACCGGCGTCGAGGGCAGCGTGCGCATCTTCGTCGGCGGGCCGGTCCAGCCGGAGGTCGGCTTCGTGGTGCACAGCGCCGATTACCGCCGCGCCGGCACCATCGACATCGACGGGCGCGTGGCGGTGACCTCGAACCGCGAAATCCTGCGCGACATCGGCCGCAAGCAGGGTCCGAACAAAAGCCTGGTCGCGTTCGGCTACGCCGGCTGGGGGCCGGGCCAGCTCGAAGGCGAGCTGGCGCTGCGCGCCTGGTTCACGGCGGAGGAAGACCTCGAGCTCATCTTCGACGCCGCCCGCGCCACGCTGTGGGACGAGGCGATGAAGCGGCGGACGCAGGATTTGTAAAACAAAACGGGAGGACAGCCATGCCTAGACTCGATCGCCGCAAGTTCCTGCAAAAAACCGGGGGGCTCGCCGCCATCCTCGCCTCCGGCCGCGCACCGGCCTATGCCCAGGGCACGAGCCTGCACTGGCTGCGCCTCGGCGATTTCGTGCCCGCCTCCGACGTGCTGCTGCGCCGCGAGCTGCTGCCGGAAGCCGAGAAGGCGCTCGGGTTGAAAATCACCTTCGAGACCATCAACGGCAACGACCTGCAGGCGCGCATCACCTCGGCGATCCAGTCCGGCAGCGGCGCCGACATCATCCACGCCCTGCACAACTGGCCGCATCTCTATGCGGAGAGTGTCGCCGACGTGAGCGACGTCGCCGGGGAGATCGCCGCGCAGCAGGGCGGCTTGTACGACATTTTCCCGGCGGTGGCGAAAGGCGCCAAGGGCTGGCTCGGCGTGCCGTGGTGCGCGCTCGGCATTCTGATCTGCTACCGCAAGTCCTGGTTCGACGAAATCGGCTTCACCACGTTCCCCGACACCTGGGCGAAGTATCGCGAGGCGGGGAAACTGCTCAAGGCGAAGGGCCGGCCGATCGGGCAGACGCTCGGTCACGCCTACGGCGACGCGCTGGGGTTCTCCTATCCGTACCTGTGGTCGTGGGGCGGCCAGGAAGTGGAGGCGGACGGCAAGACCGTCGTGCTCGACAGCAAGGCGACTCTGGAGTCGGTGAAATTCATGACCGGCTTCTGGAAGGACGCGCACGACGAGGGCGGGCTCGCCTGGGACGACTCGAGCAACAACCGCGCGTTCCTCGCCGGCACCATCTGCGCGACCAGCAACGCCGCCTCGATCTACATCGAGGCGCTGCGCAAGCCCGAAGCGTACCAGACCGAGAAGGGCACGCCGTTGAAAGACGACATCCGCCACGCGCCTTATCCGCGCGGCAGCGCCGGGGTCGCAACGCTGCACCTGCTGCAGTCGCACATGGTCATGAACTATTCCAAGAACCAGAAGGCGGCGAAGGATTTTCTGCGCTGGGCAAGCTCGCGCCCGGTGTTCGAAAAGTGGTTCCTCTCGCAGAAGGGCTTCTCCACGCCGGCGGGGCGCGAATGGGCGAAGCACCCGATGTGGAACGAAGACCCGGTGATGACGCCGTTCAGGGACGTGATCCTCACCGCGCGCGCGCCCGGCTGGCCCGGGCCGTCGGGCCGCCAGGCGGCCGAGGTGGTGTCGAAATACATCATCACCGACATGTACGCGAAGGCGGTGCAAGGCATGCCGGCCGAGGACGCGGTGAAGTGGGCGCACGCGGAGCTGGTGAAGATCTACGGCGGGTGAGGGCGCCCTTATCCCTCCCCTGAAAGGGGAGGGTGGCCGCGCGCGCAAGCGCGCGGCCGGGTGGGGTGCTCAGCGCGCGGATGAAGAGAAGACCCCCACCCCCGCCGCTTCGCGGCGGACCCTCCCCCTTCGGGGGAGGGATAAGAGTCAATCCGTCACGCCCAGCACGTGGAAGATTTCCTCGAGCTGCGGGCCGATCGGCAGGTCGATCCGCTCGCCGGTCGGCGTCTTGCGGATGAACCATTTGTGATAATACTCGAGCAGATCGCGGCTCTCGGCGAGGTCGCGGAACGTCTGCGCCACCACGTCGTTGAGCTGCGGGTCGTCCTTGCGGAACATGATCCCGTAAGGATCGTACGATAGAAAGTCGCCGACCACGATGAAGTCGCGCTGCGCGCGGTGCCGCGCGATCAGGCCGTACAGCAGAATGTCGTCGGTCGCGAACGCGTCGGCCTTGCCGTCGGCCACCAGGCTGTAGGATTCCTCGTGATCGCGCGCCGAGATCACGTTGGCGCCGAGCTGGAATTTCTCGTTGAGCCGTTTCATCACCTGCTCGTTGGTCGTTCCGGCGGTGACCACGACCACCTTGCCCTTGAGGTCCTTGTACGACCTGATGCCGGCGCGGCGCTTGACCATCAGCTTGGTGCCGGTGACGAACATGATGGGCGAGAAGGCGACCTGCTTCTGGCGCTCGACGTTGTTGGTGGTCGAGCCGCATTCGAGGTCGATCTTGCCGGAGACGACCGCCGCTGTGCGCGTCTCCGGCGTCACCGCGACGAACTCGATCTTGATCTCCGGCTTGTCGATCTCGCGCGTGATCGCGTCGACGATCGCCCGGCACAGGTCGATTGAATAGCCGATCGGCGCGCCGCCGGGCCCGACGTAGGAGAACGGAAACGACGCCTCGCGATAGCCGAGCGCGACGGTGCGGCCGCGGTCGACCTTCGCCAGCGTGCCGGTCAAGCGCGCGACCGATTGCTCCTGCTCCTGCGCGGCGCCGCCGGCCACCGACGCGGCAAGCATGACGGCGGCCAGCGCCGGCAACGCTCGATGCCTCATGATCGCCTCCTCGCGAACGGCGTCACTCCGCCGCCACCGCCGGCGCCGGCTCGGCGTCCTCCAGCGGCTCGTGCACGTGGGTCGCGTCGTACTCGCCTTCCCACTTGGCGACGACGCAAGTGGCGATCGAATTGCCCACCACGTTGGTGGCGCTGCGCCCCATGTCGAGGAACTGATCGATGCCCATGATCAGCAGCAGCCCCGCCTCGGGAATGTTGAAGGTGGAGAGCGTCGCCGCGATCACCACCAGCGAGGCGCGCGGCACGCCCGCCATGCCCTTCGAGGTCAGCATCAGCAGGAGCAGCATGGCGATCTGGGTGCTGAGCGGCAGATCGATGCCGTAGGCCTGCGCGATGAACATGGTCGCGAAGGTCGCGTACATCATGGTGCCGTCGAGATTGAACGAGTAGCCGAGCGGCAGCACGAAGCTGACGATGCGGTTCGACACGCCGAACCGCTCGAGCTGCTCGACCGTCTTCGGATAGGCCGCTTCCGAGCTCGAGGTCGAGAACGCGATCAGGAACGGTTCGCGGATGAAGCGCAGCAACGTCGTCACCCGCGGCCCGATGAACAGGAAGCCGCCTCCCACCAGGATTACCCACAGCATTGCCAGGCAGAGGTAGAACTCGCCCATGAACTTGCCGTAGGTGACGAGGATGCCGATGCCCTGGGTGGTCACCGTGGCGGCGACCGCGGCGAACACCGCGACGGGCGCGACCAGCATCACGTAGTTGGTGATCTTGAGCATCACGTGGGCGATTTCGTCGGCGACGGCGACGAGCTGCTTGCCCTTCTCGCCCAGCGCGGTGACCGCGAAGCCGACGAAGATCGAGAACACGACGATCTGCAGGATCTCGTTGTTGGCCATCGCCTCGATGATCGAGCGCGGCACCACGTGGGTGACGAACTCCTTGAGCGAGAGCGCGGAGACCTTGAGGTTGGTCGACGTGCCGGCGTCGGGCAGCGGCAGGTTGAGGTTGTCGCCGGGGCGCAGCAGGTTGACCATCAGCAGGCCGAGCGCGAGCGAGATCAGCGAGGCGGTGAGGAACCAGCCCATCGCCTTGAGCCCGATGCGCCCGATCGC
>DASZJC010000310.1:0-1598 GCA_035948495.1 Xanthobacteraceae bacterium
TGGTGGAACGGCGGCGGCGACGGCAGCGTCCATTCCAGCGTGGTGGCGCCCGGCCCCCATGGATTGGCCGCCGCCCGCTCCTTGCGGACGAAAGCCTGCACGATGCCGAAGAAGAACACCAGCGTGCCGAAGCCGGAAATAAACGAGCCGATCGAGGAGATGAAATTCCAATCGGAGAACGCATCGGGATAATCGGCGACACGGCGCGGCATTCCGGCGAGCCCTAAGAAATGCTGCGGGAAGAACACGATATTGACGCCGATGAAGGTCAGCCAGAAGTGCAGCTTGCCGGTGAACTCGGAATACATGTAGCCGGTCATCTTCGGGAACCAGTAGTACCAGCCGCCGAAGATGGCGAACACGGCGCCGAGCGACAGCACGTAATGAAAGTGCGCGACGACGTAATAGGTGTCCTGCAACACGCGATCGACGCCGGCATTGGCCAGCACCACGCCGGTGACGCCGCCGAGCGTGAACAGGAAGATAAAGCCGATCGCCCACAGCATCGGCGTCTTGAACTCGATCGAGCCGCCCCACATGGTGGCGATCCAGGAGAAGATCTTCACGCCGGTCGGCACCGCGATCACCATGGTGGCGGCGATGAAATAGGCCTGCACGGTGGACGACATGCCGACCGTGTACATGTGGTGCGCCCAGACCACGAAGCCGATACCGCCGATCGCCACCATGGCATAGGCCATGCCGAGATAGCCGAACACCGGCTTGCGCGAGAACGTCGCCACGATCTGGCTGACCATGCCGAAGCCGGGCAGGATGAGGATGTAGACTTCGGGGTGGCCGAAGAACCAGAACAGGTGCTGGAACAATAGCGGATCGCCGCCGCCCTGCGGATCGAAGAAGGTGGTGCCGAAATTGCGATCGGTGAGCAGCATGGTGATGGCGCCGGCCAGCACCGGCAGCGCCAAAAGCAACAGGAACACGGTGACGAGCTGCGACCACACGAACAGCGGCATTTTGTGCATGGTCATGCCGGGCGCGCGCATGTTGAAGATGGTGGTGATGAAGTTGATGGCGCCGAGGATCGACGACGCGCCGGCGAGATGCAGCGACAGGATCGCGAAATCCATCGCCGGGCCGGGATGGCCATAGGTCGATAGCGGCGCATAGATCGTCCAGCCGGCGCCGACACCATTGGCGCCCGGCTCGCCCTCGAAGAACATCGAGGTCAGCAACAGCGCGAAAGACGCCGGCAACAGCCAGAACGAAATATTGTTCATGCGCGGGAACGCCATGTCGGGCGCGCCGATCATCAGCGGCACCATCCAGTTGCCGAAGCCGCCGATCATCGCCGGCATGATCATGAAGAAGATCATGATCAACCCGTGCGCGGTGACGACGACGTCGTAGTAATGCGTCTCGTGGAAGAACTGCAGGCCCGGATACATCAGTTCGGCGCGGATCAGAATCGATAGCGTGCCTCCGACCAAGCCGGCAAACAGCGCGAACACCAGGTACATCGTGCCGATGTCCTTGTGGTTCGTCGAATACAGATAGCGGCGCCAGCCGTGCGGGATGGCGTGCCCGTTATCGTCGCCGTGTGCCGCGTGTGCCATCGTGTCCATTGCCAGTTCCCTACG
>DASZJC010000311.1:0-7984 GCA_035948495.1 Xanthobacteraceae bacterium
ATAGCTCGCGAGGTTGGACTCGCTCAGCGTGGTCGCGCCGAGCATGACCTCGCCGGCGTCACCGTGCGAGACGATCGAGATCGACGACAGATCGGTGAAGTTGTTCGCCGCCAGGACGTCGGCGATCTGCTGCATGCCGTCGCTGGTGGGATCGAGCACGAAAACCTGAACGCCCGGCTGCACGCCGGCGATCAGGTCCTGGATGTCGGGGACGCGGGAATCGATGAAGACGATTTGTTGCGGATTATCCGTCGTCACGCGCAGGCTCCCTGAATGCTGCGGCGAGGCAGCATGATGGGCGTCACCGGCTCAAGGCCGTGACGCGGTCTGTTCGGCCGAAAGCGATTGATGGCTGCGCCAGCCCGAGACGGAAGGCGCATGGATTAAAGTGGTACGCCGATTCTGATGCACGGCCGTGCGGCACGCTAAGTCCACAACGCTCATTGAGGTGACGCCAGCCGGCCGTAGGCCGGCTCCCTCCCCGTTTCGCGCTGGGTCCCCTGCGCAGCACGGTTAATCGATGATTATCCCTACCACGGGGCCGCGCGGCCATACAAGCGCGCGTTGACCGGTGGCGGCATACCCGCGGCGCTGCGAAACAAGCTTGTCACAAAGGCTTCACGCGTTCCCCGAAAGCGCGAGGTGGGCTGAAGATAGCGGGTTGTGCCGCAAAGAGCCCGGGTTGTATGGCATGGCCATGGCGAAGCTTCCCGTGGCCGAACATGTCGCGTCCGCAGCGCAAGCCGCGTCGCGGCCGAACGCCGCAGATGCCGGCGACCCCCTCGTCATCGCCGATCCCAATACGGTGCCGGGCTATCCCGAGGCCGCCAAATTGTTCGAGCAGGCGACCGCCCGTTTCCGCGCCGGCGACCACGCGGCCGCGGCGGGCTTGTTCGCAAAGGTCATCGAACGCACCCCCGGGATGGTCGCGGCGCACAACAATCTCGGGGTCGCGCTGAACCTCGTTGGCGAAGTCGAGGACGCCGCCGCGGCCTTCCGCCGCGCGGCTGAAATCGCGCCAGGTTACGCGACGGCCCACGCCAATCTCGGGCGGACCCTGCGCGCGCGCGGCGAGTTGCAGGAAGCACTGGCGGCGTTTCGGCGCGCCGCCTCGCTCGAGCCCGACGACGCGGATTTTCAGAACCAGCTCGGCTCGCTCTACGGCGCGCTCAACCGCTACGAACTCGCGGCCGCGCATTTTCGCCGCGCGACCGAGCTCAAGCCGGACTTCGCGCTCGCTTGTGCCAATCTCGGCATGGCGCTGACCGAACTGAACCGATGGGACGACGCGATTGCGGCCTACGAACGGGCGGCCGCGCTCGATCCCGACGACGCCAGCATCCGCGTCAATCTCGCGTTTGCCCGCGACGATCCCGCCGGCATCGCGCAGGCGGAAGCGCAGTGCCGCCGGCTGGTCGCGGCGCGGTCGAACCTGCCGGACGCTCACAACGCGCTCGGCCTGATCCTGCAAAAGCAGAATCGGCTCGGCGAATCGCTCGAGAGCTATCGCCGGGCAATCGCGCTCAAGCCCGACTTCCTCCCCGCGGTGATCAACGAGTCGCTCGTCCTGCTGTTGCTGGGGCGCTACGAGGAAGCTTGGCCGAAGTACGAATGGCGGCGCCGGCTGCCGATGCTGCGCCGTAACGAGCGCGCCCAGCCGCAATGGCAAGGGGAGGATATCGCGCATAAGACCATCCTGCTCCACAGCGAGCAGGGTTTCGGCGACACCATCCAATTTCTCCGCTACGTCCCGCTGGTCGCCGCGCAGTCGCGGCACATGGTCCTGGAAATCCCGCGCCCGCTCGTGCGCATGGCGGCGAGCCTTCCGATCGACAACGTGACGATCGTGCCCAACAACCGGCCGCCGCCGCCCGCCGACGTGCACGCGCCGCTGCTCAACCTGCCGCGCATTTTTGACACGCGGGTCGACAATATCCCGGGACGCGTGCCGTATCTCATGCCGCGCCGGCCGCTGGTCGAGCGGTGGGCGCGCACCCTCGGCGCCGATCGGCGCTTCAAGGTCGGCCTGGCTTGGGCCGGCAATCCCGAACACAAAGGCAATCGCAGCCGCACCCTCGCGCTCGCGCGGCTTGCGCCGTTGCTCGCCGTCGACGGCGTCGGCTGGTACGGCATCCAGGTCGGGCGCCCTGCCGACGAGGTCAAGCGCTTGCCGCAAGGCACGCTGACCGATCTGTCGCCGCAGCTCACCGACTTTGCCGAGACCGCGGGCGCGATCCTCAATCTCGACCTGGTGATCGCGGTCGACACGGCGGTCGCCCATCTCGCCGGCGCGCTCGCCCGGCCGGCATGGATCATGATCGCGTTCTCGCCCGACTGGCGCTGGCTCTTGGGGCGCGACGACAGCCCCTGGTACCCGAGCGTGCGGCTCTATCGCCAGCCGGCGCCCGGGGATTGGGACAGCGTGATCGCGCGCGTCGCCGCCGATCTTGCCGAGCGCGCCGCGCGCCGGGCGTGACGAATGCGCGCGGCGCGGTTCGCGCGCGTCAATCGTTGTAGCTGTCGTTGACCTGCTTTTGCGAACACTTCGGCGCCGGCGGCTTGCCCACGGCGACGCAATAGCGGGTGTGCCCGACGTCCGCGTCGGGGACGGTCACCTTCATCCCGGCGGTCAATTGCACCAGTCGCGTCAGTCCCGGCGTGTAATAGATGCGGAAGTAGCAGGTCTGGCCGCCACCCGCGTCGCATCCGAACGCCGCTCCGGCGGCGAGGGCGGAGTCGGCGCCGCACAGCACGAGCGCCACAGCAAAGAAAATCGCGCGCGTCATCGGATGGTCCTTCCTGGGCAATTTGCCGGCGCTTTGCTCATTATTGGAGCATGATCTTTTCCGAAATCATGCTCGAGCTCAGCACGCGCCGACCGAGGCCTGATTGACGGCCTCGATGATCACCTGACGCCACGCCTTGCCGCCGCACGTGTCGGTATTCGGGATCCAGCTGCTGCCGCCGAACCACGCCGCGTTGAGATTGCCGCCCGCCCAACAGACGCCGACGCCTTGCCCGTCGGCGAGCTTGTCCAGGTTGGTGAACCAGGCGAGCCGCGCGTCCGACCGGCTGAACGGCTGGTCGATCTGGAAACCGATGAACAACGTCCACGGCGCCTTGAGCAGAATGCGGCAATAGTACTCGTCGAGCGGCAGGTTCGCGTTGGGGATCGGAGCCGCGTTGACGTAGAGCGTCGCGTTCGCGGGCAATACGGCAGGCCATGTCCGGCGTGGCCCCAGGGCCTGGCCTTTCGGCTTGAGCCACGGGAACAGGAACAGGCTGCCCGCCTGATAGGAGCCGAGACTGCCCCGCACGAAGCTCATGTTGACCACGCCGACGAGACCGAGATAGTCGGGATTCTGCCGGAACGCTTGAAAATTGCGCCGCGAGGCGCAATCGACGGTGAGGCGGTTCGGCAGGAAATCGGGCAACGCGGAGGAGACGCACTGCGCGCCCGCGGCGATCGCCGCCGGCGAAAAGCAAAGCGCGGATACGCCGCCCAGCGACATTGCGACGAAGTTGCGCCGGCTCGGTTCCCTCATAATCATTCCCTTCACGCGATCGCACCTTCCCCTTCACGCGATCGCGTGTCCGACCATATAGCGGGCGCAACATCCGCGCAAAGAAAAACGCACCAGCGGGTGAATTTACTGATAAACAATTTCTATGACGGGAGCGCGAACGAAATTCACCAATCAACAGTTTGCAAGGACGTTCGATGTTTGAGAGAACTCTTGCGATCTAACAATCTGTAATAACACTCGACGTCGAGAAAAATTTGTTCGGACAACTGCACCGTCGCGTGCGACGATGAACGCGCCGTGAGCATGCATGCCGGATCGATCGAATCCAAGTCGGGCGCGGCGCTCGAGCGCTTCCGCGCGTTCGTGCTGGAGAACGTCGCGCTGCACGACGAGCTGCGCCGGCCGAACGAGCTTCATTCGTTCATTGGACTCGTCGTTGACGTCGGGCGTCGGCATGATTTCACGTTCGCGGCGCAAGACGTAGCGCACGCGATCCAGGCGAGGCATGTGCAATCGCTGGGCGCCGCAGCCCGCGCGCGCGCAACCGCCTTGCCGCCGAGCGGATGGCTTCCGGCGCGCGCATTCTGGCAGGAGGACGAACTCTACGTCGGCTGGTCGTATTTCGGCGACCGCCGGCTGTCCGAGCCGTTCTTCGAGGACTCGCTGCGCCGCGCCCTGGAAACGCCGTTCAACCTGCTGTTCCACTATGCCACGCCGATCGCGCGGCTCGCCGATTGGCTGCAGGCGCATCCCGGCCTGGCGCCGAGCGGATTCATCTTCCACATGTCGCGCTGCGGCTCGACCCTGGTCGCGCAGACGCTCGCCGCGCTGGCGCACAACCTCGTCATTTCCGAAGCCCCGCCGCTCGACGCCGTGGTGCAGGCGCGCGGCCGGCGGCGCGACCTGACGGCGGAACAGCATGCCCGCTGGCTCACCTGGATGGTGGGCGCGCTCGCCCAGCCGCGCTGCGGCGAGCGGGCGCTGTTTCTCAAGCTGGACAGCTGGCACACCCTGGCGCTGCCGCTGTTCCGGCGCGCGTTCCCGTCGGTTCCGTGGGTATTCCTCTATCGCGATCCGGTCGAGGTGGTGGTGTCGCACATGCAAATGCCGGGCATTCACACGGTTCCCGAGCTGGGCGGCGCGCATATCCTCGGCAGCGATGCGCCGTTCGAGCCGCACCGGCGGGAGGATTATTGCGCGCGTGTCCTCGCCCGGATCTGCGAGCCGGTGCTCGCGCATGCTCGCGACGGCGGCCGGCTGATCAATTATCGCGAGCTTCCCGCGGCGACCTGGACCTCGATCCTGCCGCACTTCCGGGTCGCGGTCAGCGCGCGGGACCGCGCCGTCATGGCGAAAGCGGCACGCTACGATGCGAAGATGCCGGGCATGCCGTTCACGCCCGACGCCGAGGAGAAGCAGGCCGTCGCGACCCCGGAGCTTCGGGCGGCGGCCCGGGAACGGCTCGGCGACATCTACGCCCGGCTCGAAGCCTTGCGCTGCGAAGACTTATGACGACTGCCGCAGGGCGGAGTCGAACAGCGCTTCCACCCAATCGTTGACGTCCGCGTCGATCACCATGTGGACCCGATCGGCGCCGCCCCCGTTGAAGACGGTGTGCGGGTCCGACAGCCGCAAGTACCAGGCGCTGCCCGCCTCGAGCACCACGCGCGAGCCGCTGAGGCAAAACTCAACGTCGGGGTTGGTGGTGACCGGGATGTGGACGCGCACCTTGCCGTCCTCGAAGCTGAGGTCGAGATCGGTGTGCTCCTTGATGCGCGAGCCCGGCGTCAGGCGCATGAGGCGAACCACGCGAAGCGGGCACGCGAAGCTGTCGAGGACGCGCCGGAAGTAGCCGCACTCCTGCAGCAGCGGCGTGTCGACGAACGCGCGCGCCGTGGGATCGGCGTTGATCATGCGCACGGGATGCGTCTCGCCGGCGGGGCTGCGCAGCGCAACGATACTCCAGTCGCCGTCGTAGTTCTGCGGGACGTAATGGCGGATCCATTCGCGCGACGACAGGCGCGCGAGGTCGCGCCCCAGCAGGGCGGGATCGAACGCAAGCGGGAGGCGCAAGCGATCGGGAAAGCGCGGCGCGCGCTCCGACGGCCCGACCACTGCAATCGCGTCACGCTCCTGTCGCATGATGCTGCCTTGATACCCGAACCTGAGCTACGGCGAAACCTGCGGCGATCCGCGACCGGCGACGATATTGACTCGTAACCGCAAGACAATAAGCTGAGATTACACCCCGAGGTCGCGCCGGACGTGAATATCGGGGGCGGTTGGTTTCCGTCCGAAAATCGCCGAACCGGCCGCGGCCATCGAACCCGCCCACGAACAACGGAGGACTTTGCCATGGCCACGACCGTCCACAGGGTCCACCTTCCGCACGCGCACAAGGTCTACCAGGGCAGCGGGGAGAGCGTGGACAAAGCGATCATCGATGCGCACGGAAAGATTCCGCGGCACCGTCAGGGGCCGGGTCTCAACAAGCAGACCATGGAGCTCCTCCCCGCCAAGGAAGGCCCCGCCGACGTGGCGATCCGGTGCAAGGTCCTCGATCTCCATTACGAAGCGGGCGGCATTGGCGGCAGGAAGCTGTTCCACGCCAGGGTCGTCGAGGACTAGCCGACCCGCCTCCGCGCTCCCTTCGTACGCGGCCTGTCCGAAGCGCGCCGCAACCACAACTTGCCGGAGCAGGCCGATTGCGAGCAAGAAAACAAAGTCTACTGGGGATTGTCGCGCACGCTCGCTGATGGTAATGGTTAATAAATCGAGGCCACGTGGTCGGGAGATCGATGATGTCACAGCCGTTTGTCGGGCAGGTCATTCGCGTCGGCTTCAACTTCGCTCCCTCCGGCTGGATGCAGTGCCAGGGCCAGCTGCTGCCGATCGATCAGTTTTCTACGCTCTTTAATTTGATCGGGACGACCTACGGCGGCGACGGGCAAAGCACGTTTGCGCTGCCCGACCTGCAGGGCCGCGTGCCGAACAGCATGGGCCAATCGTCGAACACGTCGAACTATGTGATCGGGCAAAAGGCCGGCACCCAGACCGTCACGCTGACCGGCCAGCAGATGCCGCAGCACCAGCACTTCGTCAACGTGCTCGGCAGCGCGGGCAACAACAACGTGCCGGGGAACCAGTCATTGCTGGCCAACGAAGGGCCGCAGGGCATCACCCAGGTGTTCACCTACGCGCCCTACGATGCCGCCAACCAGACCGCGCTGAGTGGCTCCGCCATCGGCCCCAACCAGGGAGGCCAGCCGCACGAGAATCGGCAGCCTTTCCTGGCCATCCGATACTGCATCTCCATGTTCGGCGTCTACCCATCCCCGAACTGAGGCGGCATCCGGCTCGCGCGGATCTACGACAGAGGGAGTAACCGGCCATGTCTCAACCGTTCCTCGCCCAGATAGCGCTGTTTCCCTACAACTTTGCGCCGAGAGGCTGGGCGTTCTGTGCCGGCCAGATCCTGTCGATCTCGCAAAACACCGCCTTGTTCTCGCTGCTCGGCACCATGTACGGCGGCAACGGCACATCGAACTTTGCGCTGCCCGACCTGCAAGGCCGCGTGCCGATCAGCGCCGGCCAGGGCCCGGGCCTGAGCAACTACACCCAGGGCGAGGAAGGCGGGCTCGAGAACGTCACGCTCCTGTCGAACGAGAACGGCATACACAATCACAGCCTCAACGCCACGACCGACGCCGGCACCACGGCCACCGCGTCGGGCAACCAGCTTGCTCAGCCACAGGCCGGATCCGTGCATACCGGCTTCACCAAGGGGAACATGTACAGCAGCACGGCGCCCAACACCTCCTTGGCCCCGACCGCCATCTCGTTTACGGGCGGCAATCTGCCGCACAACAACATCCAGCCCTACCAGGTGCTCGCTTACTGCATCGCGCTGCAGGGCATCTACCCGTCACGCAACTAGCGCCGCGCATCAGGGAATAGCCGATCATGACACAGCCATTTCTCGGTCAAGTCGAGGTCTTCTCCTTCAATTTCGCGCCGAAGGGATGGGCGACCTGCTCCGGACAGCTCCTGCCCATCAACCAGAACCAGGCGCTGTTCTCGTTGCTCGGCACCACCTACGGCGGCAACGGTCAAACGAATTTCGGCCTGCCCGACCTGCGCGGGCGCGTCGCGATCGGCTACGGCAATGGACAAGGGCTGTCGCCCTACGTCCTCGGACAGGTCGGCGGGGAAGAAAACCACACGCTCAATCTCAACGAGATGGCGGCGCATAACCATAATCTCAACGTCAACACGACCACGGCCGCCACAAACAACACCAATGCCCCGTCCACCAGCGTCGTCCTGGGTCAAACGGTCGGCGTGCCCGCCCAGGGCGCGTTGTTCAACCTCTATCTCTACACCTCGGGCTCTCCAGCCGGCACGCTCGATACCCATTCGGTCGGGATCGGCGGCGGCAGCCAGGCGCATCCCAACCT
>DASZJC010000312.1:0-1762 GCA_035948495.1 Xanthobacteraceae bacterium
TCACGTCGGTGATCGGCAGGCCGTGGGTCGGCGCGATCGTCTTCACCCCGAGCCGCTCGATCAGCTGGTCGAGGCGGTCGCAGTAGACGTTCATGTCGGCGAACTTGGTCCAGAACAAAGCGAGGTCCGCGAACGTCGACGACACGTCCGGCAGGTCGAGCGACACCGCCTCCTCGGCGACGAGTCCGCAGTGGCCGTCCTCGTGATAATGGCTGTAGGCAAAGCCGTCGCCCGGGAACAGCACGCGCTCGCGCGTGTCGAATCCCCACCAGGTGGTGCGCAGATCCCGGATCACCGGCTCGACCGCCATGAACGTGCGCCCGCCGAGATCGATCTCCTCGCCCTCCTGCATCGAGCGCATCCGGTGTTCGTAGTGCGGGAAGGCGAGGTGATAGTCGCTCACGTCGCCGACCAGGATCGATTCGGGATAGGTCTTGAGGATGCGCCCGAGGCCGCCGCAGTGCGGCGTCTCCTGATGGGTGACGAACAGATATTTGAGCGGCGCCGCGCCGCGCGCGAACAGCTCGTTGAGGTGCCGCTGGATGACGGGAAAGTCCTTCGGGTGCCCGGTCTCGACCAGGCACGACGCGGTCTCGCCGGCGATCAGGAAGGCGGCGTTATAGCCGTGATAGATCTTGCCCTTGTGGCGCTGCGCCAGGCAGTCGCCGATCCAGAACACGCCCGGCGCGATCTCACGCGGCATTCTCTCGGCCACAGGCCTGTCAAGCATCTCACCGCTCCTCATCTCTTCCCACGTAGCGCGAGACCGCGACGCTCTTGTCGCAGCTCTTGAGAAACTCGTCGAGCATGCGATAGTGCCGCTCGACCACGTTGCGGCCGCGGAGGATGCAGCCGTAGCCGGGCGCGATGGTCTCGACGTCGTAGCGGTCGAACACGTTGCCGATGCCGCGCCGGATCGAGTCGGTCGGTGCGCCTTCGAGCCACCAGTAGCGCGTGTTGAGCATGAACGAGCGCACGTCGCGCGTCGACGTGGGGTCGTTGTCGGCCTCGGTCACGATCCACGGCCCCGTCTCGCTGTCGCGCCAGACGTGGGTGAACAGGTCGGAGGAGAACAGGGTGCGGGTCGCGCGATCGTAGAGCCAGCGCGTGGCGATCAGGCGGATCGGCGCCTGCATGACGTCGATCGCGCGGCCGCCGCCGCCGAGATTGATCACGTCGGCGCGGGTCACCGCCGTGACCTTCATCGAGGCGAGGATGTCGCGGCCCTCCGCCTTGGCGCCGAAATCGAACCACAGCGCGGCGTCGATATTGCTGGTGTAGCAGGTCTCGACGTTGAAATGGTCGGCGAAGCTCTCGACGTTATTGATCGACATGAACTCGTTGAGCCGCAGCGGAAACATCGAAAGCGGCAGCCCCGGCGCGATCAGCGCTTCGATCTGGGCGCGGATCATCGGCTCGTCCTTGCCGAAACCGGTGTCGATCAGCATCGCAGCATCGGGCTGCGTCAGCAGGTAACTGTTCACGACCGAAAAGCCGCGAGCGCTCGCCGGATAGGAGCTGACCCGCCCATCGAGCGCGAAGGGATTTTGCAGGGCGTAAAGCCGGTCGTCGGCAAGCGAGGCGATGCCGCCGGTAAAACCCTGCGCGCGCCGCGCCTGCGCCGGCGCGTGTTGGTCTAATAATGACATCCGGCCGGAAGCTTATCGGCCAAGTCCGTGCAAGGGAACGGCCTTCCCGACATTTCTAGCGATAGCCTTAGCCGGGCGCTTACCATCGTCCGGCAAATCCCGCATACCTCGCC
>DASZJC010000313.1:0-3982 GCA_035948495.1 Xanthobacteraceae bacterium
CCCGTCTCGCCGTGGCAGGCAAGACAAGGCGCCATCCTCTCCGCAAGCGTGGCGGCGGACGCGGGAAGGGCGATGCCCAGAAAAATCGTCAGGATCGCGAAGGTTCGTTTCATTCTCGAGCGCTCGTACATTCTCTGACTCATCATCGCCCGCGAAAGCGAGCGATCCAGTAACCACAGGCCTTTCAAATAAAACTACGGCCGGTGTTTACTGGATGCCCCGCTTGCGCGGGGCATGACGAATATAGGGCGCATCGTCAGCAACAAAATCGAGGGCGACGGGTGCCGCCCTCGTCCCGGTGCTACGTGCGTTCAGTGGCTGGCCACGCCGTTGCCGTAGCTGACGCGATAGACCGCACCCGCGTAGTCATCGGAAATCAGCAGCGAGCCGTCCTTCATGACGAGCAGGTCGACCGGCCGACCGACATAGTTGTTGTTCTCGATGAAGCCGGTGAGGAACGGATCGATCGACTTCACGGTGCCGTCCTTGTTGAGCTTCGCCACGACGATGTCCCCGCCGATTTTCTTGGTCTTGTTCCACGAGCCGTGGCGCGCGATGAAGGCCTGGCCGCGATACTCCGAGGGGAACGCCGTCCCGGTGTAGAACTTGATGCCGAGCGGGGCCGCATGGGGGCCCAGCAGGGCGAGCGGCCTGGTGAACTCGTCGCACGAGTGACCCCAGCCGAACTCCGGATCCGGGATGTTGCCCTGATGGCAGTACGGATAGCCGAAGTTATCCTTGCCGGGCTGGGTCAGGCGATTGAGCTTGTCGTTCGGGAGTTCCTCGGACAGCCAATCGCGCGAGTTCTCGGTGAAATAGAGCTGCTTGAGCGTCGGGTGCCAGTCCATGCCGACGATCTGGCGGATCCCGCGCGCCACCACTTCCGGGTTGCTGCCGTCGAGATTGATGCGGCGGATCTGCGCGTGCGTGGGCGGCGGCAGGCAGATGTTGCAGGGCGCGCCGACGTTGAAATAGAGCTTGTTGTCGGAACCGACGGTCAGATACTTCCAGCCGTGTGGCTCGTCCTTCGGCAGATCGCTGTAGATCACTGTGGGCTTTGCCGGGTTGTCGAGGTTGTCCTCGATCTTCTCGATCTTGGAGATTTGCGACAGCTCGGCGATGTAGAGCGTGCCGTCGTGCAGCGCGATCCCGTTGGGCCGATAAAGGTCCTTGGCGATGACCTTGACTTCGCGTTTGCCGCCCTTGTCCACGATCGCGTAAATCTTGTCCAAGGTCCGATTGCTGACGAAGACGGTACCCTTGTCGCCCAGGCGCAGCGAGCGAGCGTTGGGGATGCCGCTGGCATAGACTTCGACCTTGAACCCCTTGGGGACCTTCAGTTTGTCGACCGGCAGCTTGTCGGCCGCGGTTGCCAGCGGCGGCGGCGTCACCGGGGCCAACTGGATGTCTGCGCTCGGGCGCCCTTGCGCCCAGGGCGGCGGGGGCTCGTTGGCCGCCGGCGCCTGCTGGGCGAGCACCGGCCATCCGGCGACGAGCGCACCGACGCTGGCGGCGAGCACCAGTCCGACCGCGGTTGAATTTCTTAGGGTCATGCGAGTCCTCCCTCGTACCTTGTACCGTTCCGCGATCGCGGCCGAAGCGCCCGGTCACGAGCGTGCCGATGCGGTACGGATTGCAGGCCCCTGGCTTTTGCCGTAGCGCGGCCAGAAACCATTGAGGCGAGTGTCCGACATTTTGCCGTTCGGGCGCAATCCATCGTTTGGCGAATGCCACGGAGCCGAGGTGCCCGGCCGGAATGCCCGTATTTCCCTCGCCGGCAAAAAGGCCTAGATAAAAGCTCCAGCCCACGAGGACGACGACCATGCGCGACGCCTATATCTGCGATGCGGCTCGGACCCCCATCGGCCGCTACGGCGGGGCGCTGGCCAAGGTGCGCACCGACGATCTCGCGGCGACGCCGATCAAGGCGCTGATCAAGCGCAATCCCAAGGTCGACTGGTCGCAGGTCGACGAGGTCTTCCTCGGCTGCGCCAACCAGGCGGGCGAGGACAACCGCAACGTCGCCCGCATGGCACTGCTGCTCGCCGGCCTGCCGGACTCGATCGGCGGCGTGACGCTCAACCGTCTGTGCGCCTCGGGCCTGGAAGCGACGGGCGCGGCGGCGCGCGCCATCCGTGCCGGCGAGATGGACCTGGCGATCGCCGGCGGCGTCGAGTCGATGACGCGCGCGCCGTTCGTCATGGGCAAGGCGCCTGAACCGTTTGCGCGCAGCGCCGACATGTTTGACACGACGATCGGCTGGCGCTTCGTCAACCCGGTCATGAAGGCGCAGTACGGCGTCGATTCCATGCCCGAGACCGGCGAGAACGTGGCCGAGGAATTTCAGGTCACCCGCGCCGACCAGGACGCGTTCGCCTGGCGCTCGCAGCAGCGCGCCGGACGGGCGATCGCGAGCGGATACTTCGCCGAGGAGATCGTGCCGGTCGAGGCACCGGGCGGCAAGGCCGGTCCCACCGTGGTCGACAGGGACGAACATCCGCGTCCGGAGACGACGCTCGAGGGCTTGGGCAAGCTCAAGACCCCGTTCCGCAGCCCCGGCACGGTCACGGCCGGAAACGCCTCGGGCGTCAACGACGGAGCCGCCGCCATCATCCTCGCCTCCGAAGACGCGGTGAAGCGGCACGGACTCACGCCGCGGGCGCGCGTGCTCGGCATGGCCTCCGCCGGCGTGCCGCCGCGCATCATGGGCATCGGCCCGGTGCCGGCGACGCGCAAGCTCCTGGAGCGGCTGGGCCTGAAGGTTTCCGACTTCGACGTGATCGAGCTCAACGAGGCGTTCGCGGCGCAGTCGCTGGCGTGCCTGCGCCAGTTCGGCCTCAAGGACGACGCCGAGCACGTCAACCCGAACGGCGGCGCCATAGCGCTCGGCCATCCGCTCGGCATGTCGGGCGCGCGGCTTGCCCTGACGGCGGCGCATCAGCTCGAGAAGAATGGCGGGCGGCGCGCGCTCGCCACGTTGTGCGTGGGCGTCGGCCAGGGCCTTGCCCTGGCGTTGGAACGGGTGACGTAGCCCGGATGGACGCCCGCGAAAGCGGGCGGAAATCCGGGGCGACGATCCCGCATTCCGCTGCGCTCCATGCGGGCTACGGACTGACGATTAGGAGACGACAATGACCCAAACATATCCGAAAGAAAGCCTGGAGGCGTTTCCGCCGTATCTGTTCGAGGGCTACCGCAGCACGGTCAAACGCTCGCCGCGACGGCCGCTCGTCGTGATCCCGCACACGCTCTCGGAACTGACCGGGCCCGTCTACGGCCACGATGCCGTTCATGCGGGCGACGAGGACCTGACCAAGCAACATGCCGGCGAGCCGCTCGGCGAGCGCATCGTCGTGCACGGCCGCGTGCTCGACGAAGACGGCCGGCCGGTGCCCGACACGCTGGTGGAAATCTGGCAGGCCAACGCGTGCGGCCGCTACATCCACGTGGTCGACCAGCACCCGGCCCCGCTCGACCCGAACTTCACCGGCGCCGGGCGCACCGCAACCGACGCCGAGGGCCGCTACAAGTTCGTCACTGTGAAGCCCGGCGCCTACCCGTGGGGCAACCACGGCAACGCATGGCGGCCGGCGCACATTCATTTTTCGCTGTTCGGCTCCTCGTTCCTGTCGCGCCTGGTGACACAAATGTACTTCCCGGGCGATCCGCTGTTCGAGTTCGACCCGATCTACAATTCGGTCGGCGATCCCAAGGCGCGCGCCCGCATGGTGTCGTCGTTCGACCTGGAAAACACCGTGCCCAACTGGGCGCTCGCCTACCGCTTCGACATCGTGCTGCGCGGGCGCAACCAGACGCCGATGGAGCACTGAGCATGGCGGGAATCACGCCATCGCAGACGGTCGGCCCGTACTTCCATTACGGGCTCACCCCGCGCGACTATGATTTCACCGAGGTGTTCCACAACAACCTGGTGACGCCCGACGCCTCGGGCGCGCGCGTCCGCATCGAGGGCCGCGTGTTC
>DASZJC010000314.1:0-3727 GCA_035948495.1 Xanthobacteraceae bacterium
GCCAAGGCGAGCGCGTTGGCGGCGGTTCCGGTCGGCACCAGGAACATCGCGACCTCGTGCTCGAACAGCTGCGCCAGGCGCTGCTCGACCCGCGCGGTCACCGGATCGCTGCCGTAGCCGAGCGCATAGCCGTCGGCGACGCGGGCGATGGCGTCAAGGATCGCGGGCGCTATCCCGGCCGTGTTGTCGCTCGCGAAGTTCATTTCGCCTCCCGGCTGGCCCCCGATGCGAAATTCCTACACGCAGGATGGGGGGCACGCACGCAAATGCCGTTGCGCCGCACGGGCGATCCGTGGTCCTCTTGTTGCGCCCCGAGAGCCGGCGGGGAAACAAAGGCGAGAAATTCCCACGCGCGCACGCGCGCGACGCTTGTGTTGCGGGGCGAAATTTGGCATGGTCACATAGGACAGTAATACTGTCTCAATTGGGACGCCGCTTCCCCCGACGGGGGAACCGGCCGGGCCAATGGCGCGGAGCGGCGCTTCGGCACGCGGGGCGCACCCGCGGCTGTCCGGCCTTTGCGGCGCCGCAAGGGGCCAACGAGCGGCACCATAACAAGCCGCCCATTCACGAGACTGCTGGTTGCTCGCGTCGAGGTGCCGGACGGCGCCGCGGCCGCGAAGGGTGCGCCGGTCCTAATCCGGGCTGGAGCGAGGAGCGAGAGGCTGGTCATGGTTGCGACGGACGGCTTTGAGCGCAAGGCGCCGATGGGCCGCGTCACGGGCGAGGCGGCGCTGCCGGCCGCGCGCGGTCTGTTCGATCCGGCGCTGGAGAAGGATTCGTGCGGCGTCGGCTTCATTGCCGACATCAAGGGCCGCAAGTCGCACCGGATCATCCAGGACGGGCTGCAGATCCTGCTCAACCTCGAGCACCGCGGCGCGGTCGGCGCCGACCCGCGCGCGGGCGACGGTGCCGGCATCCTGGTGCAGACGCCGCACCGGTTCTTCGCGCGCAAGGCCGCCGAGCTGGGCATCGCCTTGCCGCCGGCGGGGCATTACGCGGTCGGCTACGTGTTCATGCCGCACGATCCGGAGTGGCGGCAGGTGATTATGGACATTTTCGCGGACGTCGTTCCGCGCGAAGGCCTGGTGCTGCTCGGCTGGCGCGAGGTGCCGACCGACAATGCCTCGCTCGGTTATTCGGTCAAGCCGACCGAGCCGTGCCACATGCAGGTCTTCATCGGCCGCGGCAATGCCGTCAAGGACGAGGACGATTTCGAGCGCCGGCTCTACATCGTGCGCAAGGTGATTTCCAACATCGTCTATAACAAGCGCGAGCGGCGCCTGTCCGGCTATTACGTGGTGTCGCTGTCGTGCCGCACCGTCGTCTACAAGGGCATGTTCCTCGCCGACCAACTCGGCAAGTATTACCCCGACCTGCACGAGGACGATTTCGAGTCGGCGCTGGCGCTGGTGCACCAGCGCTTCTCGACCAACACGTTCCCGAGCTGGTCGCTGGCGCATCCCTATCGGATGATCTGCCACAACGGCGAGATCAACACGCTGCGCGGCAACCTCAACTGGATGGCGGCGCGCCAGGCATCGGTCTCCTCCGAGCTGTTCGGCAGCGACATCGGCAAGCTGTGGCCTATCTCCTACGAGGGCCAATCGGACACGGCGTGTTTCGACAACGCGCTCGAGTTCCTGGTGCAGGGCGGCTACTCGCTCGCGCACGCGGCCATGATGCTGATCCCGGAGGCGTGGGCCGGCAATCCGCTGATGGATGAGGAGCGCAAGGCGTTCTACGAATATCATGCCGCCCTGATGGAGCCGTGGGACGGCCCGGCGGCGATCGCGTTCACCGACGGGCGTCAGATCGGCGCCACCCTCGACCGCAACGGCCTGCGCCCGGCGCGCTGGTTCGTGACCTCCGACGATCTCGTCATCATGGCGTCCGAGGCGGGGGTGCTGCCGGTGCCGCAGGACAAGATCGCGCGCAAGTGGCGCCTGCAGCCGGGCAAGATGCTGCTCGTCGACCTCGTCGAGGGGCGTATCATTTCCGACGACGAGCTCAAGGCCGATCTCGCGCGCAGGCATCCGTACGGCAAGCGGCTCAAGCGCACGCAGATCGTGCTCGAGGACCTGCCGCCGGTGCAGGCGCGCAAGGCGCGCACCAACATTTCGCTGCTCGATCGCCAGCAGACCTTCGGCTACACCCAGGAGGACCTGCAGATCCTGCTTGAGCCGATGGCAACGACCGGTCAGGAAGCGGTCGGCTCGATGGGCAACGACACGCCGATCTCCGCGCTCTCCGACAAGCCGAAACTGCTCTACACCTATTTCAAGCAGAACTTCGCCCAGGTCACCAACCCGCCGATCGATTCGATCCGCGAGGAGCTGGTGATGTCGCTCGTCTCGTTCATCGGGCCGCGGCCGAACCTGTTCGACCTCAAGGGTCTCGCCCACAAGAAGCGGCTGGAGGTGCGCCAGCCGATTCTCACCAACGAGGACCTGGAGAAGATCCGCTCGATCGGTCACGTGGAGGAGCAGTTCGACACCAAGACCCTCGACGTCACCTATGCGGCCGAGGACGGCGCGCCCGGGATGCGGCCCGCGCTCGAGCGCCTGTGCGAGCGCGCCGAAGCCGCCGTGCGCGGCGGCTACAACATCATCATCCTGTCCGATCGGCGGGCGGGCCCCGAGCGGATTCCGATTCCGGCGCTGCTCGCCACCGCGGCCGTGCACCATCACCTGATCCGCGAGGGCTTGCGCACCGCGGTCGGCCTGGTGGTGGAGACCGGCGAGGCGCGCGAGGTGCATCATTTCTGCTGCCTCGCCGGCTACGGCGCCGAGGCGATCAATCCCTATCTGGCGTTCGAGACGCTGATCGCGGTGAAGGACGATCTGCCGGAACGGATCGACGAGAAGGAGATCATCAAGCGCTACATCAAGTCGGTCGACAAGGGCATCCTCAAGGTGATGTCCAAGATGGGCATCTCGACCTATCAGTCCTATTGCGGGGCGCAGATTTTCGACGCGGTCGGGCTCAAGGGCGATTTCGTCGAGCGGTTCTTCTTCGGCACCGCGACGCGCATCGAGGGCGTCGGGCTCGACGAGATCGCCGAGGAGACGGCGCGGCGGCACCGCGAGGCGTTCGGGGATTCGCCCGTGTTGCGCCACGCGCTCGAGGTCGGCGGCGAATATCTGTTCCGCATGCGCGGAGAAGCGCATGCCTGGTCGCCGGAGACCGTAGCGCTGCTCCAGCACGCGGTGCGTGGCAACTCGTTCGACAAGTACCGCGCCTTCGCCGCCATGGTGAACGAGCAGGCGGAGAAGCTGCTCACTATCCGCGGGCTGTTCCGCGTCAAGTCGGCGCAGGACGAAGGCCGCGCGCCGGTGCCGATCGAGGAGGTCGAGCCGGCCAAGGACATCGTGCGGCGGTTCTCGACCGGCGCCATGTCGTTCGGCTCGATCAGCCGCGAGGCGCACACGACGCTCGCCATCGCCATGAACCGCATCGGCGGCAGGTCCAATACCGGGGAAGGCGGCGAGGAGGCGGACCGCTTCAAGCGGCTGCCGAACGGCGATTCCATGCGCTCGGCGATCAAGCAGGTCGCCTCGGGCCGGTTCGGCGTGACCACCGAATACCTGGTCAACTCCGACATGATGCAGATCAAGATGGCGCAGGGCGCCAAGCCCGGCGAAGGCGGGCAACTGCCCGGCCACAAGGTCGACGCGGTGATCGCCAAGGTGCGCCACTCGACCCCGGGGGTCGGCCTGATCTCGCC
>DASZJC010000315.1:0-1697 GCA_035948495.1 Xanthobacteraceae bacterium
CCCGCCACGGTGAATTTGCCGTCGTTAAAGACGATGTCGGCTTCGTTCGCCTCCATGAAGTGGCCGGCGAAACGCTTGCCGCGCTCGATCACCTCGTCGGCCGCGGCGCGCAACGCGCTGCCGCCGACCATCATGCTACGCGAGGCATAGGTGCCGCGGCCGATCGCCACTTCGTCGGTGTCGCCCTGGGCGAGGCGAATGCTTTCCGGCGCTACGCCGAGCCACTCCGCCACCATCTGGGCGAAGCTCGTCTCATGGCCTTGGCCGTGCGAGACGAGGCCGGACAAGATCGTGAGCGTGCCGCTCGGATCGAAACGGATCTCCATGCGGTCGTTGAAGATGCCGGTGTTGTCGACATAGTAGACGATGGCGCGCCCGCGCCGGCGGCCGTCCTTCTCGCTTGCCGCGCGGCGCGCCGCATAGCCGTTCCAGTCGGCGAGCGCCTGGCACTTTTCCAACGCGGCCGCGTAGTTCCCGCTGTCGTAGGTCCAGCCCGTTTTGGTCTGATAGGGCATGGCGGCCGGCGCGATGAAATTGATCCGGCGCAGCTCGGCGCGATCGATCCCCATCTCGCGCGCCGCCTGATCGATCAGCCGCTCCATGATGTAGACGGCCTCCGGCCGCCCGGCCCCGCGATAGGGATGGGTCGGCGCCGTGTTGGTGAACACGGCGTTGCTCGCAACGGCAACCGCCGGGATGTCGTAGACCGTCGGGGCGAGGCGGAGCGAAAACACGACCGGCACGGCGCCGGCGCCCTCGATATAGGCGCCGACGTTGTGCAGCGCCGACCAGCGCAGCGCGAGAAATTTTCCCTCCGGGCCGAGCGCGAGTTCGGCGGTGACCCGCTGGTCGCGCCCGTGATCGTCGCCCATCAGCGCTTCCGAGCGCGTGGCGATCCATTTGACCGGGCGGCCGACGCGGCGCGCCGCCCACACGACGACCGCCTCTTCCGGATAGACCAGCCCCTTCATGCCGAAACCGCCGCCGACGTCGCGCGCGACGACCCTGATGCGGCTCTCGGGCACATGCAGGAGCTGATGGCTGAGCTGGTGGCGTAGCCCGTGGACGTTCTGGGTCGAGGTGTAGAGGGTGAAGCGTTCGCTGCCCGCGTCGTAGTCGCCGATGCAGCCGCGCGTTTCAATCGTCACGGCGTTGAGCCGGTTGTTGAACAGCTCCAATTTGGTGACGTGATGGGTGCGCGCGAATGCCGCTTCCACGTCCTGGGCGTTCCCCATGCGCAACGGGAAGCAGATATTATTTGCCGCGCCTTCGTAGATCTGCGGCGCGCCGGGTTTGACCGCCGCGGCGGTGCTCACCACGGCGGGCAGCGGCGCGTAGGCGACCTCGATTTTGTCGACCGCGTCTCTCGCTGCCGCCTCGGTGTGCGCGATCACCACTGCGACACGCTCGCCGACGTAGCGCACGCGGTCGACCGCCAAGGGCGTGCGCCTGGTGCGATAACCTTTCGGGCCGCCCATGTCCTCCGGCATCATTTCCGGCATCGAGGCGCCGAGGCCGTCGGCGGCCCAGTCCTTGCCGGTCAGAACGGCAATGATGCCCGGCTCCGCCTGCGCGGCAGCGACGTCGATCGACCTGATCTCGGCATGGGCATGCGGCGAATAGAGAAAGACCGCATGCGCCTGATGGGGAAGATCGATGTCGGCGACGTAGCGACCGCGGCCCGTGATGAACCGCGC
>DASZJC010000316.1:0-2982 GCA_035948495.1 Xanthobacteraceae bacterium
GAGGCGCCGCGCAGGAAGGAGAAATTGGAGGTGACGGCAAATTCGACGTACTCGCTCATACGCGGCACTCCAAACACACCCCACCCCGGCCTCGGGAGGGTAAGAACTCACGCGAACGTGCCGTGCAGAAACCATTGCGGCTGCACGGTCGAGCGATAGAGGCCGGCGCGGAACAGCCAGAAGCGATGGCCGGCCTTGTCCTCGACGCGGAAATAATCGCGCGCGGGGCCGCCCTCCTCGCTCCACCAGGCGCCTTCGATCCGCTCCGGACCATCGGCGGCGACGACCTCGTGAAACGCACGCCGCCAGCGGAAGCGCACCGGCGGGCCGTCCGGGATCGCGGCGATCGCTTCGATCGGCTCGGGTTTGACCAACAGGCGCAGCGGCCGCGGGCTCAGCTCGGCACCCGAGCGGAAGTGCCGGAATGCCGCCCACCCGGCATCGAGCGCAGTGCCCGCCTGCGCGGGCAGCGGCGTTGCGGCAAGCTCGGGGATGTGGCTGTCGTTGGCGATGAGCCGCATGACGCGGCGCGAGCCGAACCGCGCGCTCAGGCGATCGATCAAGCGATCGAGGTCGGCATCGTCCACGCGCTCGCCAAGCCCGATCTGCTCGGGCGGACACGGCTCCGCGACGAGCACCGAGAGCCGCGTGAGATCGAAGCCGAAGCCGGGATCGAGCGCATCGGCGAGACTGGCGAGCCGCTCGACATAGAGCGCGCGGACGTCGGGCGGATCGCGCACCGGGCGCGAGGTCGAAATGACGATGCGCCGCACCGCGCCGTCGGTCCGGAACAGCGCAAGCTCGATGAGACGCGCCCCCTCCCCGCGCCGCTCCAGCATGGGCTTGAGACGCGCGGCAAGCCGTTCGATGACGCGGAGCACGTCGTCCTCGCGCGCGATCGGCTCGGCGAAAGGCTGCTCGGCCACATAGGCCGCCACCGGCAGAAGCGGGGTGAGCGGCTCGCGTTCCGACCCAAGCGCGCGGGCGAGCTGGCGCAGCAAATCGTCGCCGAAGCGAGCGGCGAGTGGGGCGCGCGGCAGATCGAGAATGTCGCCGACGCGCTTGAGGCCGACGCGGCGGAGCGCCGCGACCGTTTCATCCGGCAGCCGCAGCGCGGCAAGCGGCAGCGGACCGAGCGCCGCGCGCTCCCCGCCCGGCACGACGATCCCGGCGGCGCCGAACCGCGCGGCCGCAAAGGCCGTCCCGATGGTCGAGGCGATGGCAGCGCGCACCGCAAAGCCGAAGCCCGCGATGCGGACGAGGAGATCGCCGAGAAGCCTATCCTCGCCGCCATAGAGATGGGCGCAGCCGGCAATATCGAGCAGGAGGCCGTCGGGCGGATCGACCGCAAGCAGCGGCGTGTAGCGCTGGCACCAGTCGGCGATGTCGTCGAGCAGGCGCCGGTCGTCTGCCGGATGCTCGGCGACGACGGCAAGGTCGGGATAGCGCGCCCGCGCTTCGGCGAGCGCAAGCCCCGGCTTGAGCCCGAGTTCCGCTGCCGCCGCGTCGACCGCGGTGAGCCGCTCGACATTGCCCCGCCTGCCGGTGACGACCAGCGGGCGAGGATCAGGCGCCGAGCGCTGCCGCACGATGCGGTCGGTCGCAAGCCGCATCAGCCACAGGCTGAGGAAACGATGGCGCGAGGTCGAAACGCCGTTCAACACGGTTCCACTCCAGCTCCCACGACCCGACGGGGCCGCGACGGTTGCGGGTCAAATGCACGGACAGTCGCGGCGGACCGGGGCCGGCGGCGCTCGCCATCGACGGCGCGGCGACGACGATCCAGCGGGTCGCGGCGGAGGAGGCTTCCATTCCCGGTGTGGTGCGCAACAGGAAGGCGCAGGCATCGCGGTGGCCGGCGGCGAGCGAGAGCCGGCGCGAGGCGAGAAGATCGACGCCGCGCTCGGGACTGCGGATCTCGCCGACGACCGCGCCGACGGCGCGGCAGCGCAAGGCCTCCTCCATCGCCCACAGCACGTCGCGGGGTTTCGCCGCGACGACCGTCACCAGCCGCTCGGGGGCAAGGCCGAGATCGTCGAGGCCGGGCCCATAGGGAGCGCCGTTCTCGATGAGCCCCATCTCCTCGGCGATCCACAGCACCGCGCGCGGACCTTGGACGCGGGACGCAAGCGCCAATGCAAATCCGCTCGCAGCGGCAATCGCGCTCTCGCCCGAAGCGGCGATCTCGTGGAACGCGGCGCGCGAAAGCCCGCCGCCGAGGGCATGGTCGATCGGCGGAACCCCCAACGGGATCGCCGCAGGGCCGCCCATTCCGGCACCCGTCTCGATCGAGGCGATGGCGTGCTTGAGGGTGCGCAGGACACCCCGGTCAGCCCTTCGGCATGCAGGCCAAGGAGAAACAACATTGCAGGTCGATAGGGGCACGACGACCATTGGGACCTTGCCGGGGGCGAGCCGGAGAAGCGCTTATGTTCATGTTTTGTTCTATAATTCCGCAGGAACGGCCAGCCGTCAAGGACGGGGGCGCTGGTCCCTTAGGGGCCAAGTTTGTTATAGACAACTTTTAAAAATAGTCTATAATGGCTCGATGAAACCATTGCCCCTCAATGTCCAAACCCTTTATGCCGATCTAGCCCAAAGCGTAACCTTCTCAACTACGCTGCCGGGCTCGGTCTTCACCCAAACCATTCGCGGCAAAGACTATCTCTACTCAGCCGAGAAGCATGGCGCGGTACGTAAAACCCGATATCTCGGCCCCGCTGAGGACCCCGAGACAACCGAACGTGCACAAAACATCCGTCGTGCAGCACAGGACGCGAAAGCCCGACGCACCGCTGTTTCGATGCTCAAGCGATCGGGTATCCCGGCGCCAACCATCGCCATGGGGCGCGTGCTTGAGGCCATTGCCAAAGCCGGGCTGTTCAACAACGGAATGGTGTTGGTTGGAACGGCGGCCTATCAGGTCTACCCCGCCGTTGTCGGCGCCGTGCTGTCCCCCGCGGCCCTCACGACGCAAGATGC
>DASZJC010000317.1:0-1838 GCA_035948495.1 Xanthobacteraceae bacterium
AGCGCGATCAACTGGCCGATCATCAAGGGCGAGACGGAGACCGGGCTGTCGATCTTCTGGCCCGACAACGGGCTCGATACCGGCGACGTGCTGCTGCAGAAGAAGACGCCGATCGGCCCGACCGACACGCTCGGCTCGGTCTATTTCGACCGGCTGTTCCCGATGGGCGTCGAGGCGATGCTGGAAGCGGTCGACCTGGTCAAGGCCGGCAAGGCGCCGCGCATCAAGCAGGACGACAGCAAGGCGACCTACGAGGGCCGCTGCGGCCCGGACAACGCCCACATCGACTGGGGCCGGCCGTGGCAGGAGATCGACCGGCTGATCCGCGGCTGCAACCCGGCGCCCGGCGCCTGGGCGAAGCTCGACGGCAAGACCCTGCGCATCTTCGACGCCAAGCCGTTGCCGGCGAAGGACCCCAAGGGCATCGCCGGCAAGATGGGCGAGATCGTCGCGGTCGACGGCGACGGTTTCACGGTCGTGTGCGCGGACGGACGCTTCAAAGTCACGCGCGTGCAGGCCGACGGGCCGAAGGTCGCCGCGAGCGAGTTCGCGACAAACGCAAGTCTCAACCCCGGAATGAGGTTTTCATGACTCCGCCCCCCGCTACCGCGGCGAAGGCTCCGGCCCTCGCCACGCAACACGAGAAGCCCAAATCCGACATCGAAATCTCCCAGGCCGCCAAGAAGCGGCGGATCGTCGACGTCGCGCGCGAGCGGCTGGGCATCGCCGCGGAGAACCTCGAGCCGTACGGCCACTACAAGGCCAAGGTATCGATGGATTTCGTCAAGTCGATCCAGGACCGGCCGAACGGCAAGCTGATCCTGGTGAGCGCGATCACGCCGACGCCGGCGGGCGAGGGCAAGACAACGACGACGGTCGGCCTGACCGACGCGCTCAACCACATCGGCAAGAAGGCGATGCTGTGCATCCGCGAGCCCTCGCTCGGCCCGTCGTTCGGCATGAAGGGCGGCGCGGCCGGCGGCGGCTATGCCCAAGTCGTCCCGATGGAGGACATCAACCTGCATTTCACCGGCGACTTCCACGCCATCACCTCGGCGAACAACCTGCTCGCCGCCATGCTCGACAATCACATCTACTGGGGCAACAAGCTCGGCATGGACCCGCGCCGCGTGGCGTGGCGGCGGGTGCTGGACATGAACGACCGCGCGCTGCGCTCGATCGTCTCCTCGCTCGGCGGCGTCGCCAACGGCTTCCCGCGCGAGGACGGCTTCGACATCACGGTGGCGTCCGAGGTGATGGCGATCTTCTGCCTCGCCCGCGACGTCGACGACCTCAAGAAGCGGCTCGCCAACATCGTCGTCGGCTACACGCGCGAGCGCAAGCCGGTGCGCGCGGGCGACCTCAACGCGCACGGCGCCATGACCGTGCTGCTCAAGGAGGCGCTGGCGCCCAATCTGGTGCAGACGCTGGAAGGCACGCCCGCCTTCATCCATGGCGGACCCTTCGCCAACATCGCGCACGGCTGCAACTCGGTGCTGGCGACGACGACCGCGCTCAAGCTCGTCGATTACGTGGTGACCGAGGCAGGCTTCGGCGCCGACCTCGGCGGCGAGAAGTTCATGGACATCAAATGCCGCAAGACCGGAATCGCGCCCGACTGCGCGGTGCTGGTTGCGACCATCCGCGCGCTCAAGATGCACGGCGGGGTCAAGAAGGAAGACCTCAAGGCCGAGAACCTGCAGGCGCTCGAAGCCGGCATGGCCAACCTCCAGCGCCACGTGGAAAACATGCGGAAATTCGGCATCGTGCCGGTGATCTCGATCAACAGGTTTTCCGCCGATACCGAGGCCGAGATCAAGCTGGTCGAGGACAAATGC
>DASZJC010000318.1:0-2472 GCA_035948495.1 Xanthobacteraceae bacterium
CGCCGTGCCAGCGGATATGGCCTTTCTCCAGCACGTAGACGCGGTCGGAGACGAGCGCGGCAAAATGGATGTTCTGCTCGGACAGGAGGATCGACAGGCCATGCTGCTTGAGTTCCAGGATGGTGTTGGCCATCTGCTCGACGATCAGCGGCGCGACGCCTTCGGAGGGCTCGTCGAGCAGGACCGCCAGCGGATTGCCCATCAGCGTGCGCGCCACCGTGAGCATTTGCTGCTCGCCGCCGCTCATCCGGCTGCCGAGGTGGTCGCGGCGCTCGGCGAGGTTGGGAAACAGCGCGAACAGCCGCTCCGGCGTCCATGCGGCCGACGCTGCGCCGGCCGACGGGCGCGGCGGTTGCCGGCCCACGTCGAGGTTCTCCATGACGGTGAGATCGGAGAAAATGCGGCGGTCCTCCGGCGTGAAGCCGAGGCCGAGGCGGGCGATGCGGTAGGGCTCGAGCGCGGAAATGTCGCGGCCGTCGAAGCACACCCTTCCCCGCCGCCGGCCGACGAGGCCCATGATGGTCTTGAGCGTGGTCGACTTGCCGGCGCCGTTGCGGCCCATCAACGCCACGACTTCGCCGCGCCCGACGTCGAGCTTTAGGTCGTAGAGGATCTGCGCGGCACCGTACCAGGCGCTCACGCCTTCCACGGTCAAGATCGCGTCGCCGCTCACGACGCCGGTTCCCGCTTCGGCTCGAACGTCTTGCCCGTCCCGAAATAAACCTGCTGGACCATTTCGTTCGCGCGCACCGCGGCGGCGTCGCCGTCGGCGATGAGCTTGCCGCGCGCCAGCACGATGATGCGGTCGGCGAAGGCGAATACGACGTCCATCGAATGCTCGGTGAACAGCACCGAGATGCCGCGCTCGACCACGAGGCGCTTGACCAGCGCGATCAGCTCCGTGCGCTCGCGCGGCGCCATGCCGGCGGTCGGCTCGTCCATCAGCAACAGGCGCGGCGCGCTCGCCAGCGCCACCGCGAACTCGAGCCGCTTCACGTCGCCGTAGGCGAGTTCGCGGCTGGCCCGCTCGGCGGCGTCGCCCATGCCGACCTCGCCGAGCAGATCGAGCGCTCGCGCGCGATGGCAACGGTAGGCCGGCCGCCAGCCGCGGAAGACTTCGCCCGCATGCGAGATCAGCGCCATCTGCACGTTCTCGACCGCTGTCATCGAGCCGAAGGTGGCGGCGATCTGGAACGTGCGGCCGACCCCGAGCCGCCACACCATGCGCGCCGGCAGGCCGGCGATGTCGCGCCCTTCGAACAGGATGCGGCCCGCGTCGGGTGCGAGCTGGCCGTTGATCATGTTGAAGCAGGTCGATTTGCCGGCGCCGTTGGGCCCGATCAGGGCGAGAAACTCGCCGTTGCCGAGCGCGAAGCTGACGCCGTCGACCGCGCGCACGCCGCCGAACGACTTCGCGAGATCGGCGACGGCGAGCACGCTCATGGGCGGCCTCGCGAGGGCCGCAGCTTCTTGAGGCCGCCGACGATGCCGCCGGGAAACAGCAGCACGAGGGCGAGGATGATGGCGCCGAGCATGGCGCGCCAATATTCGGTCTGGCGCATCACCGTATCCTGCAGCACGGTGTACACCGAGGCGCCGACGATCGGGCCGATCAGGCTGCGGATGCCGCCGAGCAGCACCATGACGAGGCCGTCAATCGAGCGGCCGACGTCGATCGTCTCCGGCGAGATCGAGCCCTTGGCGAAAGCGAACAACCCGCCGGCAATGCCGCACACGGCGCCGGCGAGCGAAAATCCCATCCAGTGCACCCGCCGCACGTCGATGCCGATCGCCTCGGCACGCAGCGGCGAATCCCGGCCGGCGCGCATGGCGTAGCCGAACGGCGCGAGGATCACGCGCCGCAGCAGCAGCACGCCGAGCGCGACCAGCGCGGCGGCGAGCAGGAAGAACGCCGCCCGGCTGTCGAACGGCGCGGTCGGCCAGATGCCGAGGATGCCGTTCGAACCGCCGGTGACCTCGGTCCACTGGGTGGCGATCGACCAGACGATCTGCGCGAAGGCCAAGGTCAGCATGGCGAGGTACACGCCCGACAGGCGCACCGCGAACCAGCCGAACACCAGCGCGCCGAGAAGCGCGACGAGCGGAGCAGCCGCAAGCCCGAGCGGCAGCGCGGCGGTGGTCCATTTGACCAGCAGCGCCGCGCCGTAGGCGCCGAGCCCGAAATAGGCCGCATGGCCGAACGAGTGCATGCCGCCCGGCCCCATGATGAAATGCAGGCTGGTGGCGAACAGCACCGCGATCAGCACGTCGATGCCGAGGACGAGCGCGTAGGGCTCGTTGCGCGCGAGGAACGGCGCGAGCACGAGGCAGATCGCGACCGCCGCACCGGCAACCTTGAGCGCGGGCGAGGCCGGCCTGATCGGATCCTCCGGCGCGGCGACGGCGCGCACGATCGCCTGCGGCCGGCCGAGCAGCCCGTACGGCCGCGCGATCAGCACCACCGCCATGACG
>DASZJC010000319.1:0-1979 GCA_035948495.1 Xanthobacteraceae bacterium
ACGGTGACGACGGTGCTGATGGGCGACGGCCGCGATCCGCGTCCGCTGGTCGATTACTGCAACAACAAATGCGGCGTCGTGCTCGGCATCGGCATCGGCGACTTGTCCGGCAAGGCGTTCCGCATCGCCCATATGGGCCACGTCAACGCGCCCATGGTGCTCGGCACGCTCGGCGTCATCGAGGTGGCCCTCACGGCGCTCGGCATCCCGCACGGCAACGGCGGCGCCCAGGCGGCGATCGAGTGGCTGGGCGAGCAGGTCAAGCCGTAGGGCGCATCAGCGGCCGATCGGCCGCGTGATGCGCCGGCTGCCGACCCAACGGCGCAATACGCTGACGCTATTGCGCCCTACGCACGGGGACCCCGCATGGACAAGGACCGGCTGCTCGCATTCAGCGACGGCGTCATCGCCATCATCATCACCATCATGGTGCTCGAGCTCAAGGCGCCGCACGGGGCCGACTGGTCGGATCTGGCTCAATCGGCACCCGGCTTCCTGAGCTACGTGCTCAGCTTCACGTTCGTCGCCATCTACTGGAACAATCATCATCACCTTCTCTACACGCTGAGCCGGGTCAACGGCACGATCCTGTGGGCCAACATGCATCTGTTGTTCTGGCTGTCGCTGATCCCGTTCGCCACCGCCTGGGCCGGAGAAAATCACTTTGCGCGGGCGCCCGCCGCGGTCTACGGGGTCGCCTTCCTGATGCCTGGCTGCGCCTACTACCTGCTGAAAAATGCGATCATCCGCCTCGAGGGGGCAGACTCGACCCTGGCGCGCGCGCTGGGCCGGGACCTCAAGGGCAAGCTTTCGCTCGTGCTCTACGCCGCAGGCATTGCGCTTGCCTTCTTCGATCAATGGCTGGCGATGGCAATCTACCTGCTCGTCGCGCTCATGTGGTTGATCCCCGATCGCCGCATCGAGCGCACCGTCGCGGCGAAGTAGCCGCGCCGCTTCCGCCCTCCCCGCCTCCCCGTCACGCCTGCTATAGTGGTGCGAACGCCGTATTCGCCCTATCTATAAAGTCTCTCAGGGAGGCCTTGCATGTCCGATCTGCCGACGACCGTAGAGATTCACGAAGAGGGCCCGCGCGAGGGCTTCCAGATCGAACCCGGGCCGATCGGCACCGCGGACAAGATCCGCGTCATCGAGGCCTTGGCCGAGACCGGGATCGCCCATATCCAGGTGTGCTCGTTCGTCAACCCGCGCCTGGTGCCGGGCTGGGCGGACGCCGAAGCGGCGGTCGCGGGGTTCAAGGCCAAGCCGGGCATTGCCTACACCGCCCTGTGGTTCAACGCCGCCGGCCTCGAGCGGGCGCTCGCGTTCCGCGACAAGCTCAAGGTCACCGGCGCGATCGCGCTCACCGCCTCCGAGGCGTTCACCCGCAAGAACCTCAACCGCAGCCACGCGGAGAACGTCGAGGCGATGCGCAAGCAGACGGCGCTGCACCTTGCGCGCGGCGTGCCGGTCAACCGCATCGGCGTCATGGCGGCGTTCGGCTGCAACTACCAGGGCGACATTTCACCCGCCCAGGTGATCAGCACGCTCGAGGACGGCCTTGCCGTCGCGGCGGACGCCGGGACCGAGATCACGCTGTTCTCGCTCGCCGACACAATGGGCTGGGCGACGCCGGCGCGGATCGAGCGGACCTTGAGCGAGGTGCGCGCGCGCTGGCCCGACAAGGAGCTGGCGCTGCACCTGCACGACACGCGCGGGCTTGCCGTCGCCAACGCGCACGCCGGCCTGCGCATGGGGGTGCGCCAGTTCGATTCCACCGTCGGCGGCCTCGGCGGCTGCCCGTTTGCCGGCCAGAAGGGCGCGGCGGGCAACATCTGCACCGAGGAACTGGTGATGCTGTGCGAGGAGATGGGCATCCGCACGGGCATCGACCTCGACCGCCTGATCGAGGTCGGCCGCATGGCCGAGACCATCGTCGGCCACCAGCTTCCGAGCGAATTGATCCACGCCGGCAGCCTCGA
>DASZJC010000320.1:0-3678 GCA_035948495.1 Xanthobacteraceae bacterium
GTCAATCAGATCGCCGCCGCCAACGGCACGCCGGAGGCCCGCATTGCGGTCGAATTGCGCAACGATCTCATCTTCGAGCTGACCGGCGGGGCCGGCGCCGGGACGCCCGCGTACCGGCTGGCGATAAGCATGAAGCTGTCGAAAACGGCCATGATCGTGGACATCGCCACGGGGCGGACCGAAGCCGAGGTCGTCGGGATCGATGTTTCCTATACGCTGACCGAAGTCGGCGGCAAGAAGGTCGTGGTCAACAGCCAGACCTTTGCGCGGGTCAGCTCCGACGTCCCGGGCCTGCAACAGCGCTTCGCCCACCAGCGGGCGCAACGCGACGCCGAGGATCGGGCCACCAAAGTGATCGCCGAACAGATTCGCTCGCGGCTTGCGTCTTATTTCGTCGCCGGCACCTGACGTTCGGCGCCGCCTGGTGCCGCGGAAATTGGGTACTGGATGGTCGCGCTCAAGCCAGCCGAGGTCGAAGCCTACATTGCCGCGCGCGATCCGGCGCGCCCGATCGCGCTGGTGTTCGGGCCCGATGCCGGGCTGGTGAGCGAGCGTGCCGACGCGATGATTCGCGCCGCCGTCGACGATCCGAATGATCCGTTCGCCCTCGTGCGGCTGGACGGGGACGCGCTCGCCGGCGACCCGTCGCGGCTCATCGACGAGGCCAATACGGTGCCGCTGTTCGGCGGGCGCCGGGCCATTCGGGTGAAGGCCGGCGGGCGCGACTTCTCCGCCGCGCTCGCCACGCTGGTGGCCGCCCCGCCGCGTGATTGCCGGATCGTGATCGAGGCCGGCGATCTTCGCCGCAATGCCCCCGTACGGACCCTGTGCGAACGGGCGAAATCGGTCGCGGTGATTGCCTGCTACCTCGATGGCGAGCGCGAGCTCGGCCGCCTGATCGATGAGGAAATGCGCGCGGCCGGCCTGTCGATTGCGCCGGATGCGCGGGCCGCCCTGCTGCCGCTGCTCGGCGGCGATCGGCGTGCATCGCGCAATGAGGTGCGCAAGCTCGCTCTCTACGCCCGCGGCAAGCGCGAGATCGACGTCGACGACGTGCTCGCAACCGTGGCCGACTCGTCCGCCTTGGTGCTCGACGCCATCATCGACGCGGCGTTTGCAGGACGAGCCGGGGAGCTGGAGACCCAGCTCGCCAAGGCGCGGTCCGCCGGCGTCGCGCCGGCGCGCATCGTCGCCGCAGCGGTCACCCAGGCGGCACAGCTCCATCGGGCGCGCACCAGCATCGAAGGCGGTACGCCTGTGGCGGACGCGGTCGACCAGATCGTTGCCAAGGCGCAGTTCCGCCGGCGCCCGGCGATCGAGGCCGCGCTGGCGGCCTGGACCGCACCTCGCCTGGAGCGCGTCATGGCGGATCTCGCTGCCGCCACGCTGGAGACCCGCCGGCTTTCGGGCCCCCTCGCCGATCTTGCCGATCCGGTCGTCGGGCGCGCATTGCTGGTCGCGGCAACGGCGGCTCGCCGGCGCGAGTAAATCGCGCTATTGATTGCCGTCCACATCTTTGATTTGCCAATGAAAACAAGACGTACATGCCCGGTACAAGGTCGGGCATGGCGCTTCAATTATTGAAATGAATTACAATTCAGCGACCCAAATCACACCGGTCGTTCCAGCCGCCGAATCACGTCGTCGAGCTGTTCCAGGCTCTTGTAGCGGATGCGCAACTCGCCGCCCTGGCCGCGGTGGTCGATGGCGACCGCAAGCCCGAGCGCGTCTGACAACCGCTTCTCAATGGTGAGTGTGTCGGCGTCCTTCCTGGCGCGGGGACGCGGTTTGGCGGCCTTGCCGCTCCGCTCGGCGTGCTCCTGAGTGATCGCCTCCACCTGGCGCACGTTGAGCCCCTGGGCGACGATCGCCCGCGCCATCGCCAGGGGATCGGGCTGGCCGAGCAGCGCGCGGGCGTGCCCGGCCGAAATCCGGCCGTCGGCGAGATAGGCCTTCACCTCGTCCGGCAACTTGAGCAGGCGGAGCGTATTGGCGACGTGGCTGCGGCTCTTGCCGACGATCTTGGCGATGCCGTCCGGCCCGTGCTCGAACTCGTCGATGAGCGCCTGGTAGCCGGCCGCCTCTTCGAGCGGGTTGAGGTCCGTGCGCTGCACGTTCTCGATGATGGCAAGCTCGAGCGCCTCGCGGTCGTCGACCTCGAGCAGAATGATCGGGACGTCATGGATCGCGGCGCGCTGCGCCGCGCGCCAGCGCCGCTCGCCGGCGATGATCTCGTACGCGTCGGCGGCGCCACGCACGGTGCGCACCAGAATCGGCTGAATGATGCCGCGCTCGCGAATCGACGCCGCCAATTCGTCGAGCTCGGCCTCGGAAAAATTCCGGCGTGGATTGCGCGGATTGGGCCGCAGGAACTCGATCGCCACTCGCCGTTGGCTGCGCGTGCGTTCGAGCGCCGCCGACTCCTCGCCGACGTCGCCGATGAGCGCCGCGAGTCCGCGCCCCAGTCGCGACCTCACCGCTTCTTCTGCCATTGCGTCCTCCCCCGCGCGCGAACTCAATGCCATTCCGGCTCCCGCATTTTCATACGCACTAAGAATTAGGCCGCCCGCAGTGACTTCTCGCGTTGGATGATCTCGGAAGCGAGCCGCAGATACGCCTGGCTGCCGAGACACTTGAGATCGTAGAGCAGCACCGGCTTGCCGTAGGACGGCGCTTCTGAGACGCGCACGTTGCGCGGGATCACGGTCTCGTAGACTTTCTCGCCCATGAACTGGCGCACGTCCGCCACCACCTGCCCGGCCAGATTGTTGCGCGCGTCGTACATGGTGAGCACGATGCCGTGGATCGTGAGGTCCGGATTGAGCGTCGCCTTGACCTGCTCGACCGTCTTGAGCAATTGCGACAGCCCTTCGAGCGCGAAGAACTCGCACTGCAGCGGCACGAGGATCGCATTGGCGGCCGCCATGGCGTTGACGGTGACGAGATTGAGCGACGGCGGGCAATCGACCAGCACATAGCTGTAAGTGATGCCGGCCGGGGGCACCGGGTCGAGCGCGGCGAGCGCGTTGCGCAGGCGGTAGGCGCGATCGCGCTGCTGCGCGATCTCGAGCTCGAGCCCCGAGAGGTCCATGGTCGACGGCACGATGTGCAGCCGCGGCACGGCGGTCTCGTGGATCGCCTCGCGCAGGCCGGCCGCGCCGATCAGCACGTCGTAGGTCGACCGACGGCGGCTCTTGCGGTCGATGCCGAGCCCGGTCGACGCGTTGCCTTGCGGATCGAGATCGATGATCAGCACTTGCTCGCCGATGGCGGCAAGCGCGGTCCCGAGGTTGATCGCCGTCGTGGTCTTGCCGACCCCGCCCTTCTGGTTGGCCAGTGCAAGCACGCGGCGTGCGGCTGTGGTCTGCATCATCGCACCGGAATCCGCTTCATCGCCTTCACGCATCGCATCGCTATTCGCCCAACGGACGCCGTTCCGCCCGCTGGACCGCCACGATGCGGGCGCGCGGATCGGTCCTGCTGGGCGTCAGCACGGCCTCGATGTTCCAATATTTAGATGCTTGGGTCAATTCAACCACTACATCTTGTCCCTTAGGAAACAAGGCTTGTGCACCTCTTTTCAGCCACGGCTCGCTCAGCGCCAGAAGATCGGCGAGCGGGGCGAGCGCCCGCGCCGTGACGACATCCACGGGCTCGTCGATCGTTGTGATCATGTGC
>DASZJC010000321.1:0-4286 GCA_035948495.1 Xanthobacteraceae bacterium
GTGCTTCTCCTGCGGCTGAGGCGTCGCGAATTCAACATCCGTAGGCGGTCGAAAGTTCCCCGGCCGGCATGTAACCCATTGTTATGCCTTCGCCTTCTCTCATACGCGCGGAACGAAGCGCCGCACAAGAGGCAGCCCGGCCTCGCCCACAGCTGCGCGACCGCACTTGCCTTTCGCACGGCACCGCGGTCGCCGCCACAGTGCCGAGCGCGGCCGGCACCGTAACGTCACATTGGCGCGACGGGCGAGCGCACGGCGCCAAGGATTTGAACCCGCGATTTGCCGATTCCCGATCCGCCAACGGCTGCGGCTAATCGAGCCCATCGTGCCGATGAAACCGTCACCCCGAGGTGTTCGGCCGAAGGCTGAGCAAGCTCAGCAGCCGAGCGCGGCGCCCAGCGCCGTGAAATCCTCGACGATGAGATCGGGCCGGTGCGGCGTCTCGCCGAACGGCCGCTTGCGCCGGTCGATGAAGGCGGTGCGCATGCCGTAGGCCTTGGCGCCGATGCAGTCGAAGGCGTGGTTGGCGACGAAGAGAATGCGGGCGCGGTCCTCGCCGACGATCTCCTCGGCCTTGGCGTAGGTCGCAAAATGCGGCTTGAAATATCCCGCCGCTTCGACCGAGATCACGTGATCGAAGGCAAAGCCGATGTGCGGCCCTGCGGCGGCGAGCATGTCGGGATCGCCGTTCGACAGAATCGCCAGGCGATAGCCTTTCGCCCTCAGCTTCTCGAGCGTCGGCACCACGTCGGGAAACGGCTTGAGCCGCTCGATCGCGGCGACGAGCGCGCGCACCTCCTCGGCCGTGTAGTTGATGCCGCAGCGGTCCATCACGTAGGCAACGGCGCGTTCGCCGATCGTCCGGTAGGGCGTGTGGCCGCGGTCGATGAGCGCGTCGATCATCGAGTTCTCGAAATGGGTGCGCCGCCACCAGGTGACGAAGCTGCCGGGCTTGCCGTCCCAGCCCTTGCGCGCGAGGAACGGGGTGGCGAACGCGGTCAGCCCGGCCTGCATGTCGACGATGGTGCCGTACTGGTCAAACGCCAGGACCTTGATGTCGCGCAGGTTCTCCACGGCATCTCGCCTCAGTGTTCGTCATCGTCCGCGAAAGCGGACGATCCAGTAACCCCGGTCCGTCAAATATAGCGCCGGCCGGCGTTTACTGGATGCCCCGCTTTCGTGAGGCATGACGAGTCAGAGGCTAAGGTTTTCCAGCCCCGCGTGACAAGCGAGCGTGCGCGCTTCCCCCCGCCATGCAGCCGGCGCGGTCCAGCGCGCCGTTTTGCGTATTGGCCGACGACGACGGCGGCGCTTAGACTGCCGCCGCAATCAAAAATGAAAAAACGGCACAGGCCGGGGCGCGCCGCACGCGCGCGAGTGGGAGGCAACGACAGGAGAGGCACCATGCGTTCACCCATCCGGATGAAGTCGAGCCTTTGCGGCGGCGCGGCGGCCCTGGCGGTCGCGATCGTGCTCGCCGCCGCGCCGGCGCGGGTCTGCGCGCAGCAGAGCCCCGATCCGGCGATCCGCGTCGGCGACGCCGATCTGGGCGGCGTGGTCGCCGGGCCGAACGGGCCGGAAGCCGGCGTGTGGGTGATCGCGGAGACGACCGAGCTTCCCACCAAGCTCGCCAAGATCGTGGTGACCGACGACAAAGGCCGCTACGTCGTGCCCGACCTGCCGCAGGCGACCTACAGCGTGTGGGTGCGCGGTTACGGGCTGGTGGATTCGCCCAAGGTGCAGACGACGCCCGGCAAGATTCTCGACCTCACCGCCGTGCCTGCCCCGAGCGCCAAGGCGGCGGCGGACTATTACCCGGCGATCTACTGGTACGCGATGCTCAAGATCCCGGGGAAGAGCGAGTTTCCGATCGGCAACGTCCCGACCCAGCTCCACTGGATGGACGTGGTCAAGACCAACGGCTGCTACACCTGCCATCAGCTCGGCAACAAGGCGACGCGCACGATCTCGCCGGCGCTGGGCGAGTTCAAGAATTCGGAAGAAGCGTGGCTGCGCCGCATCCAGTCCGGCCAGGCCATGACCCAGATGGTCAACAACATCGGCCGGCTCGACACTCAGCGGGCGATCAAGCTGTTCGCCGATTGGACCGACCGGATCGAAGGCGGCGAACTGCCCGACTCCAGGCCGGAACGGCCGCAGGGCGTCGAGCGCAACGTCGTCATCACCGTGTGGGACTGGGCCGGGCCCAAGACCTACATGCACGACGAAATATCAACGGACCGGCGCAACCCGCGGGTCAACGCCAACGGCAAAATCTTCGGGACGACCGAGGAGAGCACCGACCTCTTCCCGATCCTCGATCCGCTCACCAACAAGACCAGCCAAGTGCGGATGCCGGTGCGCGATCCGAACACGCCGTCGTCGAAAGAGAACCCGCTGGGCCCGTCGCAGTACTGGGGCAACGAGCCGATCTGGGACAGCCAGACCAGCATGCACAGCATGATGATGGACGAAAAGGCGCGCGTGTGGTTCGCCGCGCGGGTCGGTCCGCCCGCCAATCCGGACTTCTGCCGGAAGGGATCGGATCACCCCTCGGCGAAGCTCACCCCGATCGAGCAGTCGGGCCGGCATCTCTCGATGTACGATCCGGCGACCGACAAGATCACGCTGATCCGCACCTGCTTTTCCACCCATCATCTGATTTTCGCCGAGGACGCCAACAACACCCTGTGGGCGAGCGCAGGCGGCCCGGCGAGCGGCGTGGTCGGCTGGCTCAACCGCAAAATGTTCGAGGAGACCGGCGACGAGGCGAAGTCGCAGGGCTGGACCGCCCTCATCCTCGACACCAACGGCAACGGCAAGCGCGACGAGGACTATGTCGAGCCCAACCAGCCGGTCGACCCGAGCAAGGACAAGCGGATCAACGCGGCGTTCTACGGTATCGCGGTCAATCCGAACGACGGCACCGTGTGGGGCTCCGTGCTGGGCCAGCCGGGCTACGTCATCCGCCTCAATCCCGGGCCCAATCCGCCGGCGACCGCGCTCGCCGAAGTCTACGCGCCGCCGGCCCCGGGCTTCGGACCGCGCGGCATGGACATCGACCGCAAGGGCGTCGTGTGGACGCCGCTCTCGAGCGGACACATGGCGAGCTTCGACCGGTCGAAATGCAAGGGCCCGCTCAACGGTCCCAAGGCCACCGGCAAGCACTGCCCCGAGGGCTGGACGCTCCATCCGTTCCCCGGGCCGCAGCTTCAGGGCGTGAGCGAGACCGGCTCGGCGGAGGCGAGCTACTACACCTGGGTCGACCAGTTCGACACCTCGGGCCTCGGCCGCGACGTGCCGTGGGCGACCGGCAACGCCAACGAGTCGCTCCTCGCGCTCGTCGACGGCAAGTGGGTCAATTTGCGCGTCCCCTACCCGATGGGCTTCTACGCCAAATGGATCGACGGACGCATCGACGATCCCGACGGCGGCTGGAAGGGCAAGGGCGTGTGGGCAACCACCGGCACGCGCGCGCCGTTCCACATGGAAGGCGGCAAGGGCACGTTGCCGAAGGTCGTCAAGTTCCAGATCCGCCCCGACCCGCTGGCGCGGTAATCGTCTGTCATTGCGAGAAGCCCGAAGTGCGAGGAAGGCGGTAGGGACGCTCATTGCTGAGCGCCCCCCGCACAGAACCGTACGTGCGCCACCTCGAAGCGCCGCCGCCGCTCGACCTGTCCGAGCCGCCGAAGCGGCTAACGGTTACTTCGTCGCCACCACCGCCGTCACGTCGACCTCGACCAGCATGCCGGGCCAGGCGAGCTGATTGACGTTGAGGAAGGTGTGGACCGGCAGCGGCAGGCCGCCGAATGCTTCGGCGCGGCACTTGCCCGCGTCCATTTGGAAGCGGATGTCGGTCACGTAGGTGACGATCTTGACCGTGTCGCCGAGGGTGGCGCCGTTCTTTTCGAGGACACGCTTGATCTTGTCGTAGGCGTAGCGGCACTGTCCCATGAAGTCGCCGAGATGCCGGATGACGCCGCGGGTCGCGCCCTCGTCCTCGGCACCGACGCCGGCGAGAAAGATCATTTTCGCGCCCGGCAACGTGACGGTCACGGCTTCCGAGAACAGCCCCTTGGTCCATTCGCTGTAATTGTAGTTTTTCTTCTCGATCGACTGCGCGGGCGCGGCGGTCGGCGCCAGCACCAGGGCGAGCGCGACAGCAAGCGTCGTCTTGGTCATGGGTTGCCTCCTGTGCGTGTTGCGCACGCCGCCCCTGTTGCGAGCTGCGTGTCCGCGTGCGGCGGCACGTCGAGCCGCACGGCGATGCCGGCGAGCGCGGGCGA
>DASZJC010000322.1:0-2991 GCA_035948495.1 Xanthobacteraceae bacterium
CGCGCTGGGCGAGGAACAGGATCGCGGTCACCGCGTCCTCCCGAGCGCACGCGCGACCATGGCCCGCTTGAGCCCGGAGATGGCGTAGGTGGGAGCGAGCCCCTTGGGGCAGAACTGGGTGCAGTTCATATGGGTGTGGCAGAGATGACATCCGGAGCGGGCGGAGACCGCGTCCATGCGCGCGGCGTTGCCGCGGTCGCGCACGTCGTTGACGAGGGTCCATGCCCGGTTGAGGGCGGCGGGGCCGAGATATTCGCGGTCCCACGCAACCACGTCGCAGGCGGAATGGCAGATGCCGCAGCCGATGCACTCGATGCCGGCGTCGGCCGCCTGCCGTTGCGGGCTTGCCGGCGGCACGACCGCGAAATCGTCCGCCGGTTGCGCGCCCGGCTCGAAGTGGCCCTTGGCGTCGCGCCACTTGTCGAAGAAGTCGCGCATGTCGACGGCGAGGTCGCGCACCACGGTGAAATTGCGCAGCGGCTCGAGGCGGAGCGTGGCGTCGGCCCCGAGCGCGGCGGCGACCCGCGTGCGGCAGGTCCAGCGCGGCCGGCCGTTGACCGCCATGGCGCAGGACCCGCACATGCCGACCCGGCAGGCGAACCGGTACGCCAAGGTCGGGTCCTGCTCGCGCTGGATGTCGGTGACCACGTCGAGGACGGTCTGGTTCTCCCGGCGCGGCACGCGGAACGTTTGGAAGCGGCCGGCAGCGGCGCCGCGCCAGACTTCGACGGTCAGCATGTCGCCGGCTTGGCCCGCCGCCGTCACGGCAGCACCCGGATGCACGGACGCTCGCCGGTCTCGACCTCGACCAGCGCGCCGTCCGGGATCGCCGCCGTGATATCCACCTCGAACCCGGAGATCATGGTGAAGTCGGCGAGCGCCGCGCCCTGCACCATGATCGGGTTGACGGCGTTGAGCACCAGAGCGGCCGGCATCGTTCCGCGCGCGGTCATGTCGAACAACATCCAGGCGGTCGCAACGCCGCCCTTGGCGGCGTCGAGCACGAGCACGCGTCCGACGTAGCTCTGGCCCGCGAGCTTGTGCTCGGGACGAGAAAATATGCCGCGAACGCGATCGAGATCATAGCGTGCCGAAAATCCATCCTTGGCGACCAGCGCCCGGCCGCGCACCGGCCGCCCCATCCCGGCCCGGGCATAAAGCACGCTCGCGCTCATGGCGCGATGCGCCCGCCGGCGCAGGCGGCCTTAACGCACGCCGGCATGCCCAGGAGCACCGGCCGGTAGCCGTAGCCGCCGATGATGTTGACGAGCTTTGCCGAGTTGGTGGCGAGCCGCTGCCAGCCGTTCGCCTCGCCGATCTCGCGCGCGTAGCTTTGATAGAAGCACATGCCCGCGAGCACGGTGCCGCCGGCCGCTTCGATGCGTGCGGTGAGGCCGAGCCGGTCGGCATCGGGCTTCACTTGCGGGCTCGTGACCGCGAGCAGCGGGATGGTCGCGCGCCGGCCGTCGAGCAGTCCGGCCAATTGCTGCATCTCGATCAGGCTGAGCTGCGGGGCGGAGAACACCACCACGTCGACCGCGCCGATGCCGCGGGCGTAGCTTTGCTGGAAGGCGCGGATGTCGGCCGCGCCGATGTCATAGGTGGGGAGCGCCTCGCCGGGCGGCGCCACCTCCTCGAGCCGCTGCGCCTCGGGCGTGACGCCGACCATGTGGAACAGCGCGACCGACCCGTAGCTCGCGAGCGCCGCCCCGAAGTGTTTCATCTCGTCCGAGGTGGGAACGCGGTCGACACCGACGAGCGCGGGCACCTGCCAGTAGTCGCCGGCGAGGCGTCCGACGATGCCGCCAAGCGCGCCCCATTCATCGAGTTCGCGCGGCGTGAAACCGACGCGGACGACGAGCGTTGCGCGCCGGTGCGCATCGAGATGGAACCCGTAGCGCGGGGTGCGCCCGGTGAGGCCGGCGCTGAGCGCCGACGGGCCGCCTTCGAAATTGGACCGGGCGCCGCACACGCTGTTGCAATAGATGACGACGCCGGTGTCGCCATAGGCCACGTGCTCGCGGCGCACCGGCGGCATGATGGTCTGGTAGTTGACGCAGGTGTCGGTCATCAGCACGCCGAACGCCTCGAAGGCCGCGATCGCGCGCCGCTCGCGCTCGAGCATCCACGCCTGGTGCTTGAGCCGCGCGGTCGCCGCAAAGTCGGTGCCGCGCGGATCCGTGATGGTGGGCACGCGCACGCGCCGCTGCTCCGGCGGCAGCTTGGTCCAGCGCTCCAGCCACTCGACGCCAGCGTCCCCGAGCGATTCCGTATCCGCCATGATGTGGGCCTGGGTCACGGGCACGAAATCCGACGCGCCGAGGTAGCGGCCGACCTTGACCTGGTGCTCGATCGCCCATTGCCGCAGCGGGCCGAGGTCGCCCGCCCGCATGGCCTGTTCTTCGTCGGTGAGCCGCACGCGAGCGCGCCGTCAGTTTACGGTCAGTTCGGCGCTCGCGATCAGCGGCACCCATTTGTCGATCTCGGATCGCACCAGCTTGCCGAGCGCCTCGGGCGTGCGCGCCTCCGGCGCCGGCACGTCGGAACCGAGCTTCGCCAGGCGGGCGACGACGTCCTTGTCCTCCATCGCCTCGTTCATGACGGCATTAATGCGGGAGACGATCGCCGCGGGCGTACCCTTGGGCACGAACAGCGCCGACCATGCGACGGTCTGGAGCTCGGGCAGGCCGGCCTCGGCCGTCGTCGGCACGTCGGGAATCGCCGCGGCGCGCGTGGGCCCGGTGACCGCGAGGGCCCGGACGTCGCCCGCAATGATGTGCGGCGACGCGTTGATGACCTGGTCGAAGGTGATGTCGATCTGCCCACCCAGAAGGTCGTTCACCACTTGCGACGACCCGCGATAGGGCACGTGCTGGAGCTTGGTATGCGCGAGCTTGTCGAACAGCAGCAGGGTGAGATGCGAAATCGAACCGACCCCGGCGCTGCCGCAGGTGAGCTGGCGCGTGCGCGCAAGTGCGATCAACTCCTGCA
>DASZJC010000323.1:0-5692 GCA_035948495.1 Xanthobacteraceae bacterium
CGGAACACGACGAAATGCGACATGGAGAAATTGAGCACGAAGCTCACGAGAATGGCGCAGGCTTTGGCGACCCATACCGGTGCGAATTGCGCCACCACGACCAGAGCCGTTGTGTTGCCGATCGCGCCGACGATTCCTCCCGCCAGGAAGGTGGCGTAGGACTTCAGCCGTAATTGCCGGCCCGACTCCTTTGCGAAGGTGACGAACGAATTCATCACGTAGGAGCCGGTGATGGCGACCGACCAGGAGAACACGTTGGCGACGACCAGCGTCCCGGTGCCCGCGCGGCTCGGGGAGCCGACCAGCACCCACAGGGCGAGGAAAAACACTCCCGCGTCGACGATCGTGTTGATCACGCCGACGGCCGCGAAGCTCAGCGCCTTGAGCAGGATCGCGCGTTCGCGCCACGCCTGCGCCAGGCGGGCGACGAGACGGTTCGCGGCAGGGGCGTCGCTCATGGGCGACCGCTTAGCATGTTCGCGCCGGCGATCCGAGCCTGTCCGCCGGTGGCACGACACCGCACGGCACGGCGTCTCTCGCAATGACAGCTGCGGATCAGGACACTCGCGCCTGATTGCGCTATAAAAACAGCATGAACACGACCGCCGCGCCCCGCCCGAATGCCGCATCCGCCAAGCCGCCGGCGCCCGGGCTTTCGATCGTGGTGCCGCTGCACAACGAGGCCGCCGGCCTCCCGGCGCTGCATGGGCGCATCGCCGAAGCGGTCGGGCGGCTGCAGGCGGCGCGCCCGCTCGACGTCGAGATCGTCTACGTCGACGACGGCAGCAGCGACTCGACCGCGGCGATCGCCCGCGATCTGCCGGCCGCCGGCTGCGACGTCCAGGTGCTCTCGCTGTCGCGCAATTTCGGCAAGGAAGCGGCGCTGCTTGCCGGCCTCGATCACGCGCGGCTCGGCGCCGTGCTGTTCATGGACGGCGACGGCCAGCATCCGCCGAGCCTGATCGAAACGCTGGTCGGCCACTGGCTCGACGGCGGCTACGACGTGGTCTACACCGCCAAGGCGCACCGCGGGAACGAGCCGCTCACCCGCCGGCTCGGCGTCAAGACGTTCTATGCGCTCATCAACTGGGGCGCGCACGCCAAAATTCCGGAAGACGCCGGCGACTTCCGTCTGCTCTCGCCGCGCGCCGCGGCGGCGCTGCGCCAGTTGCCGGAGCGCAACCGTTTCTTCAAGGGATTGGCGAGCTGGATCGGCTTTCGCCAGATCCGCGTCGATTACGAGCCGGCGCTGCGCGCGCATGGGCGATCCACGTTCGGCCTGCACTCGCTCATCGGCCTGTCGATCGAGGGGTTGACCTCGTTCTCGGTGGCGCCGCTGCGGCTCGCGAGCCTGCTCGGCGTTGGGCTCGCGGCGAGCGCGCTGGTATTCGGCGCCTGGACCGTGATCGAGACCTTCATCTATGCGCACACCGTGCCGGGCTATCCGTCTCTCGTCGTCGGCATCATGGTGATCGGCGGGGTGCAGCTGATCATGATCGGCATCATGGGCGAATACATCGGCAAGATCCTGTCCGAGCTGAAGAGCCGGCCGGTCTATTTCGTCGCCGAGCATCACGTGAAGCGCGCGGACGCGGCACAGGACGGAGCGCCGGAGGCGGCGCGAGCCGCTGCGGAGTAAGGCGAGCGGGGCTCGGGTGGGCGGCGATCAGACGACAGACGACCGACGACAGACGACAGATAGCGCGGCCGAACAGTCTCCGTCCTCCGTCCCCGGTCGTCCGTCGTCCGCTCTGCGGCACATCCGGCTGTGCGCCGACGATTACGGCATCGCGATCGGCGTCAACGCCGCAATCCGCGATCTCATCGTGCGCGGGCGCCTCAACGCGACCTCGGTGATGGTGGCGGCGCCGGGTTTCACGCGCGCCGAGGCGCGCTCGCTCGCGATCCTCAACAGCGGCGGGCCGCGCGCGGCGATCGGCCTGCATCTCACGCTCACCGCGCCGTTCCGGCCGCTGACGCAAAGCTTCCGGCCGCTGCGCGACGGCGCCTTTCCGCCGCTGCGGACCCTGATCAAGGCCGCCCTGCTGCGTCGGCTCAGCCGCGAGGCGATCGCCGCCGAAATCGACGCGCAGCTCACGGCCTTCGCGGCCGCGTTCGGCCGCGCGCCGGATTTCATCGACGGGCACCGGCACGTGCACCTGTTGCCGCAGGTGCGCGAGGAGGTGCTCGCCGCCGCCAAGCGGCGGGCGCCGGCCGCCTGGGTGCGCCAATGCGGCAACGCGCGGCCAGCCGTCAAACGCTTGGGCGATCCCAAGGGGCTCATCCTCGATGCGCTGAGCCGCGCCCTGCGCGCCCGCGCCGACGCCCTCGGCGTCGCGACCAACCCCGGCTTCGCCGGCACCTATGGCTTCCGGCCGAACGCGGATTTCGCGCGAAAATTTCCGCGCTTCCTCGACGGGCTGCCCGACGGCGGCGTCGTCATGTGCCACCCGGGCCACGTGGACAAGGAACTCGTCCGGCTCGATCCGCTCACCGATTTGCGCGAGCGGGAATATGCCTATTTCGCCGGCGACGCCTTCCCGGCGGCGCTCGCCGCGCACGGCGTGGCCCTAGAGCATGTTCCGTTCCTTCGGAATCGGAACATGCTCTAGGTGGCATTGATTGGCGCATGTTCTTATCGGCGAACCGGTACCCACTTCGCCGGAACATGCGCTAGCCTGAGCGGACGGCGCAAATGTCATGTCGGCGCCATTCCGTTGCGCCAGGCTTCTCCCCATATTCGCCCGCACCGACCTCACACCGGGAGGAGACGCGCGATGACCCCGCAGGAACGTGAGCTGATCACCACGCTGTTCGATCGTTTGGCGACGCTCGAGAGCGCGCCGCGCGACGCCGATGCCGAACGCGCCATCGCGGAGGGCCTCGCGCGCGCCCCGCACGCAGTCTACCCGCTGGTGCAGACCGTTCTCGTCCAGGACGAGGCGCTCAAGGCGGCGAACGTCAAGATCGAGGAACTGGAGGCGGCATTGGGCGAGCCCGAGCCGGAGCGGCCGCAGGGCTTCCTCGGCACGATGCGCGAGAGCCTGTTCGGCCGGCACGAAACGGCGCCTCCCGAAACCCCGCCCCGCGCGGGTTCGGTGCCGTCGGTGCGCCCGGGCGGCTCGCCCTGGGCCAATGCGCCGGGCTATCGCGATGAGCCTTATCGCGCGGAAGGCCCCGCGCCCATGATGGGCGGCCCGGGCTACGGCGGCGGTTATGGCGGCTCGTTCCTCGGCACGGCGGCAGCGAGCGCCGCCGGCATGATCGGCGGCAGCCTATTGCTCGGCGGCATCCGCTCCATGCTGGGCGGCCACGGCCAGGGCCCATTCGCCGGCACCTTCAATCAATTGAGCGGCGCATCCGGGTCTTCGCCCGGGAGCGGCGGCCAGGGCTCGGGCGACCTCGCCCGGCAAGCCGGGATAGACGACATCGGCCGGGGGCCGGCTGGCGGCGATGGCGATGCCGAGCAAAGCCGCGCGGGGCTGTTCGGCGCCTCCGATGAAGAGGGCGACGACCACGACAGCGACGCCGACGATCAGGACATGGACGGCGACTTCGGCGACGATACCGACGACTCGAGCGGACCCGACTTCGCATAACGCGGTTGAGTCAAATGTAGGGTGGGCAAAGCGCCGAAGGAGCGTGCCCACGCGCGTTTGTTTGCTCGGCAGGAACGCGTGGGCACGCGGCGCTGCGCGCCGCTTTACCCACCCTACAAGATTATCAGATCACCACGACCTTGGTGCCGATGCGCACCCGACCGTAGAGGTCGATCACGTCGTTGTTGCGCATGCGGATGCAGCCGGACGACACCGCCGTGCCGATGGTCCAGGGCTCGTTCGAGCCGTGGATGCGGTAGAGCGAGGAGCCGAGGTAGAGAGCGCGCGCGCCGAGCGGGTTTTCGACGCCGCCGGCCATGTGGCGCGGCAGATCCGGGCGGCGCCTGAGCATGTCCGCCGGCGGCGTCCAGTCCGGCCATTCGCGCTTGGCGGAAACCTCCTTGACCCCCGCCCAGGTGAACCCCGGCCGTCCGACGCCGATGCCGTAGCGCAGCGCGTGGCCGCCGTCCTGAACGAGAAACAGGAAGCGCCGGGGCGTGTCGATGATGACGGTTCCGGGCTTCTCGGTGCCGTCATAGTCGACGAGCTGGCGCTGATAGCGCGGGTCCGCTTCCGTGCGCCGCGCCTCGGCCCATTCGGGCGGTTCCCCGCGCGCCATCTGCCCGTGGTAGCGCGCCGCGTAGGGATCGGGCGGCGACATGCTCTGGCCGCCGAACAAAAAATCGATGAACCCGCCGCCGAGATTGGACCTCGGCGCGGCGGCGTAGCGGGCATCGCGCGCCTCGACCGCCGCGGGGCGGCCGAGCGGATCGGGGGTTTCCGGTTGAAGCGACAGCGGAGCGGCCATGGCCGCGCCGGTGCCGAGCGCGCTCGCGAGGAGCGCAGTCATGACAACACGCTGCATCGACGTACTCGTTACATGTTCGTCGCATCGGAGCCCGCGGCTCGGTCTCCGTTATGGTTTCCAGTAGATGGAGAAACTTCGCAACCGATTGGTAAACGGGCGCGCCCGCCGGCGGCAAAACAATCAAACAGAAGGCGCGCGCGTCGTGTTACGGTTTATTTTGCGTGAAGAGCGCGCCGTCATGGTTAAGCGTCGGTGCAGCGTCATGGTTAAGCGCTGGTTTCCATCCCCTGTGCGCGGACGTGAAGCGCGCGAGCGGCATGCGCGGTGACGCGTTGTTTGCTTGGAACGCTACCTTCCGTGCGGGCTACGGGGACGACGCACCAGCGCAAAGCATGCGAGCGCGACGAGGCCGAAAGCGGCCGTCACCGCCAGCGCGGCGCGATCGGAGGCCCGCTCGACCACGTAGGCAAGCAGCAGCGGCGCCGCCGACTGTATGATCAGCGCGGGCGCCGCGATGCGCCCGACGATCTGCCCGTAGCCGGCGGCGCCGAACAGGGCGAGCGGTACCGTGCCGCGCGCGATCGTCACGAGCCCGTTGGCGGCGCCGAACAGCACGGCAAACGTCGCCGCAACCGCGACCGACAGCCCGAACGCTCCGAGCAGCACGAAAGCCGCGAGGAGCAGGCCGACGGCGATCCGCACCATCCACAGCGGATGCAGGTTGCGGATGACGGCGAATTCGGCAAGGCGGGCGGCCACTTGGGAGGGGCCGAACAATGCGCCGATCGCCACCACGGTGCCGGCATCGAGCCCGAGCCGCCCGAAGATCGCAAGCATATGGGCGGCAAGGCCGGACGGCACGAAGGCATAGGCGGCAAACGCCGCGGCGACGAGCGCGAAGGTCGCGCCGCGCGCCGGCAGCACGGCAGGCGCAGCCGGCGCGGCCGCGGAGGCTTGGACCTCCGGCCGCGCACGGCCGCGCGGCAGCACGAAGGCGTGCAGCGGCGCCGCGATCAGCGCCAGCAGGGCGGCATAGACGAGATAGGTGCCGCGCCAGCCGACCGCTTCGATCAGCGCATGGGTCGTCGGCCAGCTCACGGTCGAGGCGAATCCGCCGGCGAGGGTGAGCGCGGTGATCGGCCGGCGCGCCGCGGCGCCGAACACGCGTCCGAGCGTCGCGAAGGCGGGGTCGTAAAGCGACGCGCTCATCGCCAGGCCGAGCACCATCCAACAGGCGAAATAGGCGGCCGGGTGGCGCGCATAGACGAGGCCGACCAGCCCGAGC
>DASZJC010000324.1:0-3409 GCA_035948495.1 Xanthobacteraceae bacterium
CTGGCAGCCCCAAGTGATGCCAACCGCCTGACATGTTTTCAGAACGGGTGACGGTGCGCCCATCGCTTTGAATACTCGCGCTCGCGTCCTGATCGGCGGCTTCGATCCGCGCAAGAACGGCCTCGCGTTCAGATACTGGACCAATCGACACGTCGGCGATTGCTGGATCGTCCGCCTTTGCGGACGAGGCCGCGGTAAGGCCGTCATTGCGAGCGACCCGCCTTCGCTCGCTGCGCGAGCTACGTCGGGTTTGAGTCCGCCAAAGCGCGGAGCGCGAAGGCGGAAGCGAAGCAATCCAGCGCAACACGCGCGGCGGCTGGGGGTCCTGGATTCCCTCGTCGCGCTTCGGGGTCCTCGCAATGACGAGCGCTACGCTCCGGAATGACGCTCCGCGTCGACCGCATGGTCGCCTTCTATGACCCCGACGGGGGGACAACGAACGATCGCGGCGGCTCGCCTCGGCGGCTCTGCTCACACATGGCCAAATATGCGGCCTCGATGTGCCGGCGGAACCGGTCGGTGTCGAACAATGGCGTCCGCGCTCGATTGCGCAGCAGCTTTTCGCGGATTGCTGTCAGGCGGACGGGATCGCGCGCGAACTGGAGCGCGAGGGCTTCGTAATCGCCGAGATTTCTCATGATCAGCTCCGGCAGGCCGATCGTGTTCAACGCGGACGCGGCGCCGCGGCCGATGAAGGTCCTCCCCAGCGTGGTGAGCACCGGCACGCCGGTCCAAAGGGCGTCCATCGCCGTCGTGAGGGCGTTGTACGGCACGGTGTCGAGGAAAAGATCGGCGTGACGGTGCCGCGCGAGGTGCTCGGGAAGGTCGACCTGCGGCGCAAAGACGAGGCGGGCGGGGTCGACTCCTCGCGCCGCGGCTTCGCGGCGAAGATTGGCGATCGCGGGCGGATGCGCCATGGCGAGCCACAGCACGCTGCGGTCGATTTGGCGCAACAGCCGCATCCACACGTCGAACACGCCGGGCGTGAACTTGTAGCACTGGCTGAAGCAGCAGAACACGAAGCCTTGCGGCGGCAGACCGGCCGCGACGCGGTCCGGGGAGGCGCCGGGAATCGCCTGGGTCGTGTCGCGGAGAAAATAACTCTCCGGCAGATGCACGATCTTCTCGCTGAAGAACGGCTGCAGCGCGAACGGCAGGGCGACCTTGTCGCCGACGATGTAGTCGATGGCGTCGGTTCCGGTTGTTGCCGGGTAACCGAGCCAGCCGACCTGGACGGCCGCCGGTCGCCGCCCGAAGATGCCGATGCGGCCGAGCGCGGTGAGCCCGGTCAGGTCGACCGCGACGTCGATTTCCAGCCGGCGCATGAGACGGGCGATATCGTCGTCCTTCTCCTGCCGCACGTCGTGAAACTGGTCGAATGCCGCGACCAGGCGTTTGCGCAGGTCGCCGGCGTCGTCGGGGCCGTAGGAAATGCCGATGACCTCGAACCGTTCGCGGTCGTGCTTCTCGAACAGCTCGGCGGTGAGAAAGCTCACCGCATGCGGCCGGAAATCGGAAGACAGATAGGCGAGGCGGATCCTGTCGTGCGACCACGGCCGCGGCCGCGGTGACGGGTCCGATCGCAGCAACGAGCGGACGTAGCGCTGGAAGCCCTTGAATTGCCGTGCCGGGTCCGACACGCCCATCAGCAGCACGAGCGGGCTCACGCGCAGCCTGCCGCTGTCGATTCCTTCGTTGAGGACCGGGAGCCGCTCGTACATCCGATCCCATTTGCAGATGTGCATTTCCGCTTCCATGAGCATCGGAAGCGCTACCTCGTGCCCGGGCGCGAGCGCGACCGCCTTTTCGAGATCGACGACCGCCTGTCCGGGCCGTCCCAGGCTGCGGAACACGTTCGCACGGTTGCACAGCGCGTCGGCGAAGCCCGGATCGATCGCCAGGGCCTGGTCGTAGCTCTGAAGCGCCTCCTCGAACCGGTTGGCGGACTGCAGCGCGTTCCCGCGCCGGTAATGTTCAGCGGCCGAGGGCATTCCGCAGCCCCGGCGCAGGCTTTGGCGTTAACGGACGAGGGGCGGGTGGCGCGCTGACGGTCCTTGCGGGCATAATTGACAAAGCCGATTCGGCCATATGAACTTCCGCCGCGTTACCTCCGACCGGCAATTTGGGAATCACCATGTTCATCAATCTTGAGTTTGACAGCAGCGTTTCCGGCGCGCCCTCCGGGTTCACGACGGAAATCCAAGATGCGGCCAATATGCTGGATGCCGCCTTCCGCGACAACATCACCGTCAACATCATGGTCGGGTGGGGAGAGATCAACGGTCAGACGATCCAGCCGAATTCGCAGTTCGGCGGCACGGATTACGCGCTCGGACATGTGAATTCCGGCATCAACCTCAGCTACGCGACCCTGAGGTCTGACCTCGCCGCTTCGTCGATCTCGAGCAGCGACTTCACGGCGCTCGCCTCGCTTCCCCTCAACAATTCCGCGTTCCCCGGCCAAGCGAACAGCTTTTTCGTCGCCAGCGCCCAGGAACGGGCGTTGGGACTGCTGTCGAGCACCAACGGCACCGTCGACGGCGCGATCGGGTTCGGGACCGACTGGACCAGCGACTGGGTCGGCGGCGCCCTGCACGAGCTGACGCATGCAATGGGCCGCATCTGGGGAGGGACTTCCGACCCGTTCATCATGGACATGTTCCGCTACGACGCGCCGGGGCAATATCAGTGGACGGGCGGGGCGTCGGCTTACTTCTCGATCGACGGCGGCAACACACCGCTGGCCCATTTCGGCACCTCTACCGACTACGGCGATTTCGACAGTAATTTGACGCCGGGGGATCCCTTCGACGAAAGGATCGGGTCGGACTCGCTGACCGCGACGGACGTCACGCTGATGGACACGATCGGCTTCGATGGCTCGCCAGCCCCGACCAACCACCTGGCGAACGACTTCAACAGCGGCGGCACCAGCGACGTCCTGTGGCGCAACACCGTTACCGGCGAAGCCGACGTCTGGTTCATGCACGACGGGCAAATCACGACCGACAACCTCGTGGGCTCCGTGTCGACCGCCTGGCAGTTTGCCGGCGCCGGGGACTTCACCGGCACGGGGACCAGCGACGTCCTGTGGCGCAACACCGCTACCGGCGAGGTCGATAGCTGGCTGATGACCGACGGGCATATCACCGGCGGCGCCGAGATCAGCCACGCGTCGAGCGCCTGGCAATCACTCGGCACCGGGGACTTCAACGGCGACGGCACGCGCGATATCCTGTGGCTCAACAACAATACCCGCGAAGTCGACACGTGGCTGATGAGCAACGACCAGATGAGCGGGGGCGCGGCGGTGGGCTCGCTGTCCACCGCCTGGCGATTTGCCGGAATCGGCGACTTCACCCACAGCGGCACGGACGACGTTCTGTGGCAGAACACCGCGACCGGCGAA
>DASZJC010000325.1:0-4477 GCA_035948495.1 Xanthobacteraceae bacterium
GACGGCTACGATCCCGCCGTGGTGCTCGACCTCGATTATTGGGTGCTGATGCCGCGCTGAGCGCGCGCATGGCCCGACCGCAGATGCGCGACGAGGTCGCGCGCGTACGGCGGCAATTCCTTGAGCCGGCGCACGCAGATCGTCAGCGCGCGCGCCGCCCAGGCATCCGTCAGCGCGACCGGGACGATCGCCATCATGCTGGCGACGCGGCGTGCGGTGGTCTCCGGCACGATGCCGATGCCGACGTTGCACTCGACCAGGCGGCACACGGCGTCGAAGCTGCGCAACTGGACGCGCAGGCGCAGGGGCCGGCCCGCGCGCGCCGCTTTGTCGGCGAGGAACCGCTGCAGCGCGCTCGCGCGGTCGAGCCCGACGAAATCGTGATCGAGCACCTCGGCGAAGGCGATCCTGGCGCGCGCGGCGAGCGCGTGGTCGCGCCCCACGACCAGCACGAAGCGATCGTTGCGGAACGGGTAGGTCTCCAGTGTGCTCGGATCGACGGTGGCGGCCACGATGCCGATGTCGCCGACGCCTTCGGCGATCAGGCCGACGATCTCGTCGCTCAGCCGCTCCTCGAGGTCGACGCTGACGTGCGGATGAGCGGACAGGAACGAACTGAGCGCCTCGGGCAGAAATTCGGTGAGCGCGTTGGTGTTGGACAGCATGCGCACGTGGCCGGCAAAGCCGCCCGCGTAGGCGCCGAGGTCCTCGCGCAAGCGTGCGGTCTGCCGCAGGATGGTCCGGGCATGCTGGAGAAGCGTGCGGCCCGCCTGGGTGGGCGCGACGCCCTGGCGCCCGCGCACCAGCAAGGCGGCGCCGAACGCCTCCTCCATATGACGAATGCGGGTCGAGGCCGCCCCCAGGGCGAGGTGCGCGCGTTCGGCGCCGTGGGTGATGCTGCCCGCCTCGACCACGTGGCGGAAGAGGTCGAGATCGACGAGATCGAACCGCATGTGATCCTTCCCGTTTCGCGAAGCCAGATTACTCGCAATACGCATTGTCAGCCAGTTAGCTTGAGCCTATTTTCGCTAAAAGCGAAGGTTGCTTCACCGATCACGTAACATGGCGCCGACACGCGTCGGAGCGGACCGGTGGAGCAGCGCGCATTGCGGCCCCGCCCCACATTGGCTAGGAACGACGCGGGGCGCGAGCGGCGAGCGGGTTGGAGGACAGGATGGCCGAAACCAGGGCGCCAGCCGCGCGGCCGCTGTCGCCGCATTTGCAGATCTACCGCTTGTCCCTGACGATGGTGATGTCCGGCGCGCACCGCATCACCGGCATCGTGCTCTACTTCGGCACCGCGGTTGTGGCGTGGTGGCTGATCGCGGCGGCCTCCGGTCCGAACGCCTATGCCAACGTGCAATGGTTCATGGGAACGTGGATCGGCCGCCTCTTCCTCCTGGGCTATACCTGGACCCTGTTCCATCACACGCTCGGCGGCATCCGCCATCTCATCTGGGACACCGGCCGCGGGTTTGGTCCGAGCGAGCGCGAGTGGCTTGCCGGCGCCACGCTGTTCGGATCGATCGCGTGCACGATCGTGCTGTGGGTCGCGGGCTATTTTTTCGTTGGCTAGAGCATGATCCCGAAAAGTGGGTACCGGTTTCCCGCCTGCGCGAAGCCCCTGGCACGGTTTATAGTTTGGTTTGATGCTTCGGCGGGCGAAGGCAGGTCGGAAAAGATCATGCTGCAAAAGTCATCCCGCTCTAGCGGGCAGGAAGGAGCCGCTCGATGAGCATGCGCACGCCGCTCGGTCGGGTCCGCGGCCTCGGCTCCGCGGGGGCCGGAACGGACCACTTCTGGATTCAGCGCGTTACATCGGTGGCGGGTATTCCGTTGACGGTGGGGTTCATCGTCATTGTCGCCATGCTGGTCGGGCGCAATCACGCCGCAACGGTGCAGATTCTGGGTTCGCCCCTCGTGGCGCTCACCATGATCCTGTTCATCATGACGATCGTCTATCACATGTGGGTCGGTATGCAGGTCATCATCGAAGACTACGTGAACGACCCATTGCTCAAGGCCATTATCGCCATGGGCAATACGTTCTTCTCGTTCGTCGTGGCGCTGGCGTCGATTTTCGCCGTCCTCAAACTCTCGTTCGGAGTGTGAGCCCATGGCCACCGAGAGCTCTCCGAATGGCGGCCCGCCCAAGGTCAACGGCCGCGCCTATCCGATCGAGGACCACACCTACGACGTGATCGTGGTCGGAGCGGGGGGCGCGGGGCTGCGCGCGGTCGTCGGCTGCAGTGAGGCCGGGCTCAAGACCGCCTGCATCACCAAGGTGTTTCCCACCCGGTCGCACACGGTCGCGGCCCAGGGCGGCATTTCGGCCGCGCTCGGGAACATGGGCGAGGACGATTGGCGCTGGCACATGTACGACACCGTGAAGGGGGCGGACTGGCTCGGCGATCAGGATGCGATCGAGTACCTGTGCCGCCACGCCTCGGCGGCGGTCTACGAGCTCGAGCACTGGGGCGTCCCGTTCTCGCGCACCCGCGAGGGCAAGATCTACCAGCGGCCGTTCGGCGGCATGACCACCCACTACGGCAAGGGCACCGCGCAACGCACCTGCGCGGCCGCCGATCGCACCGGCCATGCCATGCTGCACACGCTCTACGGCCAGTCGCTGCGGCATGCGGCGGAGTTCTTCATCGAGTTCTTCGCGATCGATCTGATCATGGACGATGAGGGGCGCTGCCGCGGCGTCGTCGCGCTCAAGCTCGACGACGGCTCGATCCACCGCTTCCAGGCGCATCAGACGATCCTGGCGACCGGCGGCTACGGCCGCAGCTATTTCTCCTGCACGTCCGCCCACACCTGCACCGGCGACGGCAACGCCATGGTGCTGCGCGCCGGCTTGCCGCTCCAGGACATGGAGTTCGTGCAATTCCATCCGACCGGCATTTACGGCGCCGGCTGCCTGATCACCGAGGGCGCGCGCGGCGAAGGCGCTTACCTGGTCAACTCCGAGGGCGAGCGCTTCATGGAGCGCTATGCGCCGTCCGCCAAGGATCTCGCCTCGCGCGACGTCGTCTCGCGCGCCATGACCATCGAGATCCGCGAAGGCCGCGGCGTCGGCCGCAAGAAGGACCACCTTTATCTGCACCTCGATCATCTCGATCCGGAGGTGCTGCACGAGCGGCTGCCCGGGATTTCCGAATCGGCGAAGATTTTCGCCGGCGTCGACGTGACCCGCGAGCCGATCCCGGTGCTGCCCACGGTCCACTACAACATGGGCGGCATCGCCACGAATTATCACGGCGAGGCGCTGACCAAGAAGAACGGCAACGCCGACACGATAGCGCCGGGCTTGATGGCGCTGGGCGAAGCGGCATGCGTGTCCGTACACGGCGCCAACCGGCTCGGGTCGAATTCGCTGATCGATCTCGTCGTGTTCGGGCGGGCGGCGGCGCTGCGCTGCGCCGAGACCGTCACGCCCGGCGACCGGCATCCCGATCTGCCGAAGGACTCCGCCGAGCGGTCGCTGTCGCGCCTGGACCGGTTCCGGCATGCCGCCGGCGGGACGCCGACCGCCGAGCTGCGCCTCAAGATGCAGCGCGTGATGCAGACGAACTGCGCGGTGTTCCGCACCGGCGAAGTGCTCGAGGAGGGCCACAAGCTCATCCACGACGTCAATGCGGGCGTGTCCGACCTGCACGTCACCGACCGGTCGCTGATCTGGAATTCCGACCTGGTCGAGACGCTCGAACTCGACAACCTCATCGCCCAGGCGGTGGTGACGATGGACTCGGCGCGCAATCGCACCGAAAGCCGCGGCGCGCACGCGCGCGAGGACTTCCCGGCGCGCGACGACAAGAACTGGATGAAGCACACGCTCGCCTGGTTCGACGTGGCAACCGGCAAGGTGACGATCGACTATCGTCCGGTGCACGCCTACACGATGAGCAACGACATCTCCTACATCGAGCCCCAGGCGAGGGTGTACTGACATGGTCGAGTTCACGCTTCCGAAGAATTCGCGCATCGTCGAGGGCAAGACCTGGCCGGAACCGGCGCGCGCGCGTGACACCCGAGAGTTCCGCATCTATCGCTGGAACCCGGATGACGCGCAAAACCCGCGCGTCGACACCTATTTCGTCGACCTCGACGATTGCGGCCCGATGGTGCTCGACGCGCTGATCTGGATCAAAAGCACTATCGACCCGACCTTGACCTTTCGCCGCTCATGCCGCGAGGGCGTGTGCGGAAGCTGCGCCATGAACATCGACGGCACCAACACGCTCGCCTGCACGCGGGGGATGGACGAGATCAAGGGAATGGTCCGGGTCTATCCGTTGCCGCACATGCCGGTGGTCAAGGATCTGGTGCCCGACCTCACGCTGTTTTACGCCCATCACGCCTCGATCGAGCCGTGGCTCCAGACCGCGAGTCCGCCGCCGGACCGCGAGTGGAAGCAGAGCCACGAGGACCGCGCGAAACTCGACGGGCTTTACGAATGCATCCTATGTGCGTG
>DASZJC010000326.1:0-1998 GCA_035948495.1 Xanthobacteraceae bacterium
GATTGCGCTTCTGATCGACGACGGCTGGACCGCCGCCGCGGCGTGGAACGCGCGCATGCGCACGGCCGAGGATCTGATCGCGCGCGCCGAAGCCGACAACCGCGGCGTTGCCGTGGTGCCGCTGTCGGAGCCCGGCCGCGACATTTCGCTGGAAACGCCGGGCGCGGCACGGGTGCGGCTGCGGCAGATCAAGCCCAAGCCGCACGGTGTCGAACGCGTCGAGGCGCTGCCCCAGATCGCGCGGTTCCTCGCCGCGGCATCGGCGGTCGAGATCGTCTGGCTCTCCGACGGCGTCGATCTCGGGCGCGCCAACGAGTTCGTGGAAGGGCTTGCACGCGCGGCGGACAAGCGGCCGATCACCGTCGTCGACGGGGGCGTCGGGCCGGCGCACGCGCTTGCGGCCGCCGACAACGCGGCCGGCGCGCTAAGCGTGAAGGTGCTGCGGGCCTCGGGCGGCCCGGCGGAAGCCGGCGTGGTGCGCGCGCTCGATCTCAAAGGCCTCCCCCTCGGCGAAGCGCGTTTCTCCTTCACGCCGGAGGCGCGCGAGACCGAGGCGCAGGTCGATCTGCCGGTCGAGATCCGCAACGATATCGCCCGCCTGGAGATCGCCGGAGAGCGCTCGGCCGGCGCGGTCCAACTGCTCGACAAGCGCTGGCGCCGCCGCACCATCGGGGTCGTGTCCGGCGCGACCGCCGACACGGCGCAGCCGCTCCTCGATTCGACCTATTATCTCTCGCGCGCCCTCAACCCGTTCGCCGACGTGCGCCTCGCCGAAGGCGTGTCCCCGGCCGAAGCGGTGTCGCGCTTCCTCGATCAGAACCTGCCTTTGCTGATCCTCGCCGACGTCGGCAACGTGGCCGGCGAGGCGCGCGAGCGCCTGACCAAATGGATCGACAACGGCGGCGTGCTGGTCCGCTTCGCCGGGCCGCGGCTCGCGGCGGCCGACGACGACCTCGTGCCGGTGAAATTGCGGCGCGGCGGCCGCATCCTGGGCGGCAGCCTGAGCTGGGATCAGCCGCAGCAGCTCGCCGGCTTTTCCCATGACAGCCCGTTCGCCGGGATGGCGATCCCGGATGACGTGACGGTCACCCGTCAGGTGCTCGCCGAGCCCGATTCCGAACTCAACGATCACACCTGGGCGACGCTGGCCGACGGCACGCCGCTGGTCACGGCGATGAAACGCGGCAAAGGCATGATCATGCTGTTCCACGTCACCGCCGATACCCGCTGGTCGGACCTTCCGCTCTCGGGCGCGTTCGTGGAAATGCTCAAGCGCCTGGTCGGGCTCGCCGGATCGACCGTCGTCGCCGACGCGAGCACGCCCAGCCCGGCAGGCGTGCGCGACGCGGTGCCGCCGAGCCGCGTGCTCGACGGCTTCGGGGCGTTCGGGCCGCCGCCGTCCACCGCGCGGCCGGTGCCGTCCGGCTTCACCGGACGCGCCAGCGCCGACCACCCGCCCGGATTCTACGGCCCGCCCGAAGGGCTTCTCGCCGTCAACACGTTGCTGCCGGCCGATCGCCCGGCGCCGATCGATTTCACGCCGCTGCACGCCCGGCTCGAGCCTTACCGCCTGAGCGAGCCGCGCGACTTGCGCGCCCCGACCCTGCTCGCCGCCTTCGCGCTGCTGGCGATCGACGCCCTCGTGGTGTTCTCGCTCGCCGGCGGGGTGCACCGGCTGATGCCGCGCCGCCGGGTCGCCGCCAGCCTGCTCGTCGCGGGCTTGCTTGCGGCCGCCGCATCGATCGCGCCCGCGACGCCCAGCCGCGCCGATCCGGCGGCCGACGACTTTGCCATGAAGAGCACGCTCGAGACGCGGCTCGCCTACGTGGTGACCGGCGATTCCGATGTCGATGCGACCAGCAAGGCCGGACTGCAGGGCCTCACCTTGTTCCTGGCCCAGCGCACCGCGCTCGAGGCCGGCGAGCCGATCGGTCTCGACATCGGCCGCGACGAACTGGCGTTCTTCCCGCTCATCTACTGGCCGATCGTGCCGGGCGC
>DASZJC010000327.1:0-2630 GCA_035948495.1 Xanthobacteraceae bacterium
TCGGTCAGCTTGGCGGCGACGAGCTTGTCGATCACGCGCGGGGCAATGCCGTTCTCCTTGAGCTCGATGAACAGCTCGAGATTCGTGCCGGACAAGAACGACAGCGCCGCGTCGAATGTCAGCGTGGTTTCGCCCGCGCGCGGCGGGTCGTGGCAGACGAGGAGTGTATTGCCATCGCCCGCGCGGCGAACGTCAAGCTCGATGCCGGATATGCCGGGTTCGCCGGCCGCCCGCGCGAACGCCGCAAGGGTGTTCTCGTCCGTGCCCGCGCACCATCCGCGATGGGCGAAGAGCATCATCTAGCGAAAAGCGAGTAGCGAATAGCATCGCCGGCACCGCTGAAAGCAGCTCGTGCCTGCCGCCCCCGATTGCCTTCGCTAACCCTCATCGTCTTCACTATTCGCTACTCGCTATTCGCTCTCATCGTAATAATGCGTCTCCAGCAGCACGCAGCCGGTTCGCGACGTGAACGGCCCGTGATGGACGCCGGGCGGACGCACCGCGTAGGTGTAGTCGCGGAACTGCTCGCCACCCTTGCCGTGCTCGTCGTTGCCGACGACGAGGTCGCCCGAGAGCAGGAACACCTCTTCCCAGTACTCGTGCACGAACGGCTTGGTCGAATAGGCGCCCGGCTCGATCCGCAGCATGCGGGTGCGGTTGCCGCGCTTGTTCTTTTCGTCGAGGGCGCCGGCGAGAATCTTCTCGGAAAATCCGAGCGGATAGCCGGGGATTCTGTGCCAGCCGGCCTGCATGTCCAAGCTGTGAAATTCGTGATGCCCCTTGTCGAAGCCCATGGCGGCCTCCCGTGACTGCCGGAACGGCGGAACGTCGCCGCATTGGCGGCGCGGAGTCAATGGTGCACGGCTTGCATTTGCCAACGCGGCTTCCCGGCGATGGTCAAGGGCCTTACCATCCGGTCGCGCTCGCGCGCGATGACGAGAGAGATTGATCCATGTCCTCCCTCCGTACGCTCCTAGCCGGTCCGGCCATCGTGGTGGCGCCGGGCTGCTACGACGCGCTTTCGGCGCTGATGATCGAGCGCGCGGGTTTCCCCGCAGCGTATGTCTCCGGCGCCAGCCTCGCCTATACCCGGTTCGGACGACCGGACATCGGGCTCATCGCGATGGACGAAGTCGTCGATGCGGTCGGCGCCATCCGCGAGCGCGTCGCGCTGCCGCTGATCGTCGATTGCGATACCGGCTTCGGCAATGCCCTCAACGTGATGCGCACGGTGAAGGCGATGGCGCGCGCCGGCGCCTCGGCGATCCAGCTCGAGGATCAGACCAGCCCGAAGCGCTGCGGCCACCTCGCCGACAAGGGCCTGATCGACGCGCGCGAGATGGTCGGCAAGCTCAAGGCGGCGCTCGACGCGCGGCCGAGCGAGGACGTGCTGATCATCGCCCGCACCGACGCCGTCGCGGTCGAGGGCTATGCGGCCGCGCTCGACCGCGCGGAGGCCTATGCGGCGGCCGGCGCCGACCTGCTGTTCGTCGAGGCCCCGCGCAACGACGAGGAGCTTGCCGGGGTCGCGCGGCGCTTTCGCGGGCGCGTGCCGGTGATGGCGAACATGGTCGAGGGCGGCAAGACGCCGCTCAAGGACGCCGCGACGCTGCAGGCGCTCGGCTTCGCCCTGGTGATCTTCCCGGGCGGCACCGTGCGCGCGCTCGCTCATGCGCTCGCCGATTATTTCGCCAGCCTCCAGCAGCACGGCACGACCGCGCCGTTTCGCAACCGCATGCTCGACTTTGCCGCGCTCAACGACCTCGTGGGCACGCCCGACATGCTGGCGCTCGGCCGCCGCTACGATCCCCAGCCCGGCTCCGGAGGCCAGAGCTGATGCTCGACCCGGTCACGCTGGCCGTGCTGAAAGGCCGGCTCGAACAGATCGCCGACGAAATGGACGCGACGCTGTTCCGCAGCGCTTTCAATCCGATCATCGCCGAGGCGCACGACGCCTCGCATGGCCTCTACGATGCCTCGACCGGTGAGACCCTGGTGCAGGGCAAGGCCGGCCTGCCCATCTTCGTCGGGGTCATGGCGTTCGCCGTCAAGGCGGTGATCGAAAAGGCCGGGCGCGACGGCGATCTCGGCGACGGCGACGTTTACATTTTCAACGATCCCTATGAGGGCGGCACGCATCTTTCGGACTTCAAGCTGGTGCGACCGTTCTTCCGCGGAGGCAAGCCGTTCTGCTTCCTCGCCTCGGTCGCGCATTATCACGACGTGGGCGGCAACGTTCCGGGAAACTACAATCCGGTCGCGACCGAGTGCCACCAGGAAGGCGTGCTGATTCCGCCGGTGAAGCTCTACGTGCGCGGCGCGTTCCGCGACGACATTTTCGCCATCATAAAGGCGAACAGCCGCCAGCCGCTGAGCGCCTACGGGGACCTGCAGGGGCAGATCAACGCGCTCGATCTCGGCGCACGGCGGCTTGCGGTGCTGCTCGACGAATGGGGCGACGCCATTGTGAGCGAGGCGCTCGCCGAGCTGCGCGCCCGGGCGGGGCGGCAGATGCGCGGCTATCTGCGCGAGCTTCCCGACGGCACCTACAGCGCCGAGGATTTCCTCGACAATGACGGGATCGCCGACGTGCCGCTGCGCGTCGCCCTCGACCTCACCATTGCGGGCGA
>DASZJC010000328.1:0-1841 GCA_035948495.1 Xanthobacteraceae bacterium
GCCTTCAACGATCGCGCGATCCTCGCGTTCCCGCCCGCGAGCTGGTCGTGGCGGTGGTTCGCCAAGGCGCTCGCCTATGACGACTTCCGCGCCGGCTTCCGCAACGGGGCGATCGTGACCGCCTGGGCGTCGGCGCTCGCGCTCGTCGTCGGCGCGGCTTTCGCGTTTGCGCTCGACCGCTACGAGTTCCGCCTCAAGCGCGCGCTCGAGACCGTGCTGCTCTCGCCCCTCGTGGTGGCGCATTTCACCATCGGGCTCGGGTTTCTCATTCTCGCCGCGCAGGTCGGCATGGCGCGCGGCTATGCCGTGGTCGTCGCCTGCCACGTGGTGCTGGTGCTGCCGTTCGTGCTGCGCAGCGTCTACGTCTCGCTGCGCAATCTCGACCGGCGCCTGGAGCTCGCCGCCGCGAGCCTCGGCGCGCCGCCCCATCGCGTGCTTGCCACCGTCACCTTGCCGCTGCTGCTTCCCGGCCTGGTCAGCGGCTGGCTGTTCGCCGCCATCCTGTCGTTTAACGAGTTCACCGCGTCGCTGTTCGTCACCGTCCAGCACACCCAGACGCTGCCGGTCGCCATGTACAACTACGTGCGCGAATACGCCGACCCGTCGATGGCGGCGATCTCGGTCGTCTACATCGTCGCGACCGCGACGCTGCTCACGTTCGCCACGGTCTTCCTCGGCCTTGGAAAGGTGCTCAACGTTGAGCAAGCCCGCTGATCCGGGGCCGGCCGATCAGGCGAGCCGCGAGGACGTCGCGGTCCGGCTCGACGGCGTCATCAAGCGCTTCGGCGAGGTTGTCGCGCTGCACGCGGTGTCGCTGCAGGTGAGGCGCGGCGAGCTGATGACGCTGCTCGGACCGTCCGGCTGCGGCAAGACGACCTTGCTCAATCTGGTCGCCGGATTCCTGGCGCCGGACAGCGGCGAGATCGCGATCGACGGGCGGCGCGTCACCGACCTTCCCACCTATCGGCGCGAGATCGGGATGATGTTCCAGAACTACGCGCTGTTTCCCCACATGACGGTCGCGTCCAACGTCGGCTACGGCCTGCGCGCGCGCCGCGTGGCCAAACCGGAGATCGCGCGCCGCGTCGCCGCCGTGCTCGCGTTGGTCAAACTCTCGGGCCTCGAAGACCGCAAGCCGCGCCAGCTGTCCGGCGGCCAGCAGCAGCGGGTCGCGCTCGCGCGTGCGCTCGTGGTGCGCCCCAAGGTTCTGCTGCTCGACGAGCCGTTCTCGGCGCTCGACCGGAATTTGCGCGGCGCCATGCAGGTCGAGCTGCGCGACATCCAGCGCCAGCTCGGCGTCACCACCATCTTCGTCACCCACGACCAGAGCGAAGCTTTGAGCCTGTCGGATCGGATCGCCGTGATTTCGGAGGGCCGCATCCGGCAGCTCGGCACCCCGGACGACATCTACCGCCGGCCGCTCGACCGCTTCGTCGCGTCGTTCGTCGGCGACGTCAACGTGCTGCGGGCGCGCCTCGATCGCGTCGACGGCGCAACGGCGACCGTCGTGCTCGGCCCCGAGCGCCTGGCGGTGCCGAGCGGGCCGCTGGAGGGCGCCGCGGCCGGTGATGCGGTCGACCTGTTCGTGCGACCGGAGGATCTGGGCGTGGCGTCGGCTGGCGCGGCGGCCGTAGCGCACGGCGTCGTGGCCGCGCAGATTTATCAGGGCGGCCACGTCGACCTTCATGTCGACACTGCGGACGGGGCCTCGCGGCGTGTGCTGCTGCGCATTCCCGGCCAGGCGGCCATGACGCGCTGGCCGCTCGGCACGCGCATCGCCATTGCGCTCGCGACGGACGAGGCGGTGGCGTTTCCTGCTGGGTAGGGCGTTCCCCGGGCGC
>DASZJC010000329.1:0-2902 GCA_035948495.1 Xanthobacteraceae bacterium
TGCGCGACCTGCTCGGCCGCGCTTGCCTGCGTCGCGTCCGCGGCAATCACTTGCGCGCGCGCGAGCTCGGCGAACTTGCCGCCCTGGCTCACCAGTTCGTCGAACCGCCCGCTCTCCACGATGCGCCCCGCGTCGAACACCAGGATGCGGGTGGCGTTGCGGATGGTGGCGAGCCGATGGGCGATCACGAACGTGGTGCGGCCCTTCATCACCTCGTCGAGGGCGAGCTGGACCAGCCGCTCGGTCGAGGCATCGAGCGAGCTGGTCGCTTCGTCGAGGATGAGGATCGGCGGATCCTTCAGCAGCGCGCGGGCGATCGACAGGCGCTGGCGCTCGCCGCCGGAGAGCGAGCGGCCGCGCTCGCCGACCGTCGCGCCGAAGCCGTCGGGATGCTGCTCGATGAAGGCCAGCGCCTGCGCCCGCTCGGCGGCCGTGCGCATCTCCTCGGGGGTGGCATCCGGCTTGCCGACCATGAGGTTGTCGGCGATCGAGCGGTTGAACAGCAGCGCCTCCTGGAACACGACGCCGATGTTGCGGCGCAGCCCGGAGAGCCTGAGCGCCCGCACGTCCATGCCGTCGACCTTGATGACGCCCGACTGCGGATCGAAGGCACGGTGCAGCAGCGCCAGCGCCGTCGACTTGCCGGCGCCGGTCGCCCCGACCAGAGCGACCGTTTCCCCCGGCAGCACCGTGAACGTGAGGTCGGCGACGGCCGCGCGCTTGCCGTTATAGGAGAACGACACGTCGTTGAACTCGACAAGACCGCGCACCCGGCCGGGATCGATCGTGTCCTCGCGGTCGCGCACCGCCGGCGCGGTGTCGAGCACGCCGAAGAATTCCCGCAGTCGCGGCACGTCGAGGAAGACCCGGTTGGCGAAGCCGACCGCCTGCTCGAGCTTGGCGATCAGCATGGTGGCGAGGCTCATGAACATCACGATCTCGCCGATGGTCGCGAGGCCGTCGATGTGCAGCCAGATGCCGACCAGGAAGATCGCCAGCATCGTGAGCGTCGTCGATGCGCGCGTGAGCACGGCGGCGAGCGCCCACCACGACAGGACCGGGATCTGCGCCGCGAGCAGCTGGTCGGCGACGTTGCGCAGCCCCGACACCTCGGCCTCGACCCGGGTGAAGCCTTGCACCAGCGCGATGTTGCTGATCGTGTCGGTCGCGCGCTCGAACAGGTCGGTGTAATGGCCCTCGACCGCGCGCTGCTTGCTCTCGGTGCGGCGGACGACGATGGCGGTGAGCACCGCGAACACCGCGCACAGCCCGATCAGCAGCAAGGCGAGGCGCCAGTTGAGGATCAGCGAGAGCGGCAGCATCACCAGGAGCGAAACGAACGCCGCCAAGTGCTCGCGGAAGAATGCCAGCCACAGCGCCCACAGGGCGTCGGTGCCGGTGAGCATCACCTTCATCAGCCGGCCGGAATGCACGCCGCCGTGATAGGACAGCGGCAGCTGCAGGACGTGCTCGAAATAGTCGGTCAGCACCGCTTGTCGCCGCCGGTGCGACAGCCGGTCGGCGTGCAGCGCGACCGTCACCCCGCACGCGATGGTGAACAGCCCGAACGCCGCCCAGGCGGCGAGCAGCGGCACGAGGGCCGGCACGGAGGGCGGGGCGCCTTTGGCCTGGGCGCCGACCAACGCGTCGATGATGCGGCCGAACAGGACCGGCTCGCCGAATTGCGCGGCCGCGAGCGCCACGTTGGCGCCGGCCAAGAACCAGCCCAGGCGGGCCTCGGATCCCAGGAGCCGGAGCACGCGGCCGTAGAGACGAAGAAAGTTCATGACGGGATTTTGCTTCCCCCGGGCATTTTAGCGCAATCGGGTCCCCGGGCAACGAAACCGGGCGATGGCGGCAAGATGGAGGCGGCAGCGGATTGTTTCGGCGCGGCCGGCGTTGAATTCGCCGCGTTTCTCCCGTAGAAGCGCTCCCGCCCGGGGACGCGCCATGCGCCCGGGGCGTTTTTCGCCGGAGACAGAACGATGGGTTACAAGGTCGCCGTCGTCGGCGCCACGGGCAACGTGGGCCGCGAAATGCTCGGCATCCTGGCCGAGCGCGCCTTCCCGGCCGACGAGGTGACGGCGCTCGCCTCGCGCCGCAGCCAGGGCGTGGAGTGTTCGTACGGCGAGAAGACCCTCAAGGTCAAAGCCCTCGAGCATTGCGACTTCTCCGACGTCGACATTTGCCTGATGTCGGCGGGCTCCGCGGTATCCAAGGAATGGTCGCCGCGCATCGCGCGCGAAGGCGCGGTCGTCATCGACAATTCCTCATGCTGGCGCATGGACCCGGACGTGCCGCTGGTGGTGCCTGAGGTCAACGCCGACGCGGTCGCCGGCTTCCGCAAGAAGAACATCATCGCCAACCCGAACTGCTCGACCGCCCAGCTGGTGGTGGCGCTCAAGCCGCTGCACGACCGCGCCCGCATCAAGCGGGTCGTGGTCGCGACCTATCAATCGGTGTCCGGCTCCGGCAAGGAGGCCATGGACGAGCTGTTCGCCCAGACGCGCGCGATCTACGTCACCGACCCGGTCGAGCCCAAGAAGTATCCCAAGCGCATCGCCTTCAACGTGATTCCGCAATGCGACGCGTTCATGGAGGACGGCTTCACCAAGGAAGAATGGAAGATGGTGGCCGAGACCAAGAAGATCCTCGATCCGAAGATCAAGCTGGTCGCCACCTGCGTGCGCGTGCCGGTGTTCATCGGCCACAGCGAGGCGGTCGCCATCGAGTTCGAGCGGCCGATCAGCGCCGACGAGGCGCGCGAGGCGCTGCGCAACGCGCCCGGCTGCCTGGTGATCGACAAGCACGAGAACGGCGGCTACGTCACGCCCTACGAGGCGGCCGGCGAGGACGCGACCTACATCAGCCGCATCCGCGAGGACCCGACGATCGACAACGG
>DASZJC010000330.1:0-3593 GCA_035948495.1 Xanthobacteraceae bacterium
CTCTCACTCGTCATGCCCCGCGAAAGCGGGGCATCCAGTAACCACGGCGGCGCAGATCGAACGCGGGGTCACGGCGTACTGGATCGCCCGCTTTCGCGGGCGATGACGAAAGGTTGCGTCGCGGTCTCGAGAACGCCGCCGCCCGCCTACTGCGCCGCCGGCGCCGCCTGGGCCGGGCGCGGCTTGGGGCGCGCAGCGCGCCATTCCTCGAACCGCTGCACCACCACGAAGAACGACGGCACGAACACCACGGCGAGGCAGGTCGAGGCGATCATGCCGCTGAACACGGTGATGCCGATCGACTTGCGGGCGCTGGCGCCGGCGCCGGTCGCCCCCACCAGGGGCGCAACGCCGAGGATGAAGGCGAACGACGTCATCAGGATCGGGCGCAGCCGCGCCTGCGCCGCCTCGACCGCCGCCTGCAGGATCGGGTGGCCCTCGCGCACGCGGCGCTCGCGCGCGACCTCGACGACCAGGATGGCGTTCTTGGCGGAAAGCGCGATCAGCAGGATCAGGCCGATCTGGATGTAGAGGTTGTTGTCAACGCCGGCGGCGCGCAGCACCAGCACCGGCCCCAGCAGGGCGAGCGGCACGGCGAGGATGACGGAGATCGGCGCGTACCAGCTCTCGTATTGCCCCGCGAGCACCAGATAAACCAGCAGCAGGGCGAGGGCGAAGGTGTAGTAGAGCTGATTGCCGACCGCCTTTTCCTGGTACGAGACGGCGGTCCAGGCATAGCCGACGCCGCGCGGCAGCGTGCGGTCGGCGATCTGCTCCATCACCGACATCGCCTGGCCGGAGCTGAAACCGGTCGCCGGCAGGCCGATGACGGACGCCGACGGATAGAGGTTGTACAGGCTGATCAGGGACGGGCCGACCGCGGGGCCAATCTTGATCACGGTGCCGAGCGGGATCATGGCGCCCTGATCGTTGCGCACGGCGAGATTCTCGATGTCCCGCGGCCGCAGGCGGAACGCCGCGTCGGCCTGCACGTAAATCTGGAACACGCGGCCGAACTTGTTGAACTGGGTGACGTAGGTCGAGCCGAGATAGGAGGCGAGCGCGGAGAACACCTGGTCGACGGTCAGATGCAGCGTCTCGGTCTTGACGCGGTCGACAGTGATGTCGAGCTGCGGCACGGTCGAGCGGAACGACGAGGAGACGCGCTGCAGCCCGGTCTGGCTCTGGCCGTTCTTCACCATGGCGTCGGTGACCGCCTGCAGCTTGTCGAGATCGAAGCTCGAATCGCGCAGCTCGACCTGCATGACGAAGCCGGCGGCGTTGCCGATGCCCTGGATCGGCGGCGGCGGCAGGACGAGGATGCGCGCCTCCTCGATCTCGCCCATGGCCTTATTGAGGTCGGTGAACATCGCGCGCAAATCCTGGCCGGCGCCGCGCGCGCTCCAGTCCTTGAGCACGATGTAGGAGACGCCGGCGTTGGCGAGCGAGGAGCTGTTGTCGAGCGCCGAGATGCCGGCGACGCCGACCACGTTGGCGACGCCCGGCATCTTGCCGGCGATGGCGGCGACGCGGTCGAGCACGGCTTGCGTGCGCGCCAGCGAGGCGCCGTCGGGCAGCTGCACCACGGCGAGCAGATAGCCCTGATCCTCGATCGGCAGGAACCCGGTCGGGATGCGCGTGAGGCCGTAGCCGGCCGCGGCCATGATCGCGAGCGCCACCGCCACCATGAGGCCGCTGCGCGCGGCCATGCGGCCGATCAGGGCGCCGTAGGCGCGGTCGATCCACGCATAGCCGGTGTTGAAGGCGCGGTAGAACAGGTTGCGCCGCTCGGGCGGCACCGCCGGGCGCAGCCACAGCGCGGCTTGCGTGGGTTTCAGCGTCGCGGCGTTGACGGCGCTCAAGAGCGCGGTCGCGGCGATCACCAGGGCGAACTGCGCGTACATGCGGCCGGTGAGCCCGGGCAGGAACGCCGCCGGCACGAACACCGACATCAGCACCAGGGTGATGCCGATGATCGGCCCGAACAGCTCGTCCATGGCCTGCTCGGCCGCCTGGCGCGGCGGCAGGCCGCGCTCGATGTGATGGGCGGCGCCCTCCACCACCACGATGGCGTCGTCGACCACGATGCCGATGGAGAGCACGATGGCGAACAGGGTGGAGAGGTTGACGGTGAAGCCGAGCGCGTACATGGCGGCGAAGGCGCCGATGATGGTCACCGGCACGGTGGTCGCCGGCACCAGGGTGGCGCGCCAGTCCTGCAGGAACACCAGGATCACCACCAGCACCAGCACCGCGGCCTCGATCAGCGTCTTGTAGACTTCGTTGACCGCGGCGCGCACGAACGTGGTGGTGTCGAACGGCTCGTCGTAGGTCAGGTCCGGGGGGAACTCGCGCGCCAGCTCGGTCATGCGCGCCTTGATCGCGCGCTCGACGTCGAGGGCGTTGGCGCCGGGCGACAGGAAAATGCCGATGCCGGCGGCCGGCTTGCCGTTGACCGTGAAGACCTGGCTGTAGGTCTGGGCGCCCAGCTCGACGTGGCCGACGTCGCGCACGCGGGTCACGTCGCCGCTGCTGCCGCTCTTGACGATGATATTCTCGAACTCGGCGGGATCGCCGAGCCGGCCGGCGACGTTGATGGTGTACTGGAACGCGGTGTCGGGGGGCGTCGGCGGCGCGCCCACCTGCCCAGCCGTGACCTGCTGGCTCTGCTGCTGGATCGCCTGGATCACGTCCTGCGCCATCAGCCCGCGCGACTGCAGCTTGTTCGGGTCGAGCCAGACGCGCATCGAGTACTGGCCGGCGCCGAACACGATGACGTCGCCGACGCCCGGCAGCCGGGCCAGCTCGTCCTTGAGCTTGATGGTGGCGTAGTTGCTCAGATAGAGGCTGTCGTAGCGGCCGCCCGGCGAGCCGAGCGTGACGAACATCAGGATCGAGGTCGATTTCTTCTGAACGGTGACGCCCTGGTTCTGCACCGCCTGGGGCAGCTGGGCGAGCGCGCTCGACACACGGTTCTGCACCAGCACCTGCGCGAAGTTGAGGTCGGTGCCGATCTTGAAGGTCACCGTCAGCGTGTAGGTGCCGTCGGCGGCGCTGTAGGACTGCATGTACAGCATGTCCTCGACGCCGTTGACCTGCTGCTCGATCGGCAGCGCGACGGTGTCGATGACGGTCTTGGCGCTGGCGCCGGGATAGCGCGTGGTGACCTGCACGGTCGGCGGCACCACGTCGGGATATTGCGCGACCGCCAGACTGAACAGCGCGACGCCGCCGATCAGGATCATCAGCATGGCGATGACGTTGGAAAGTACAGGCCTCTCGATGAAGAATTTTGAAATCATGCCCCGGTCCTATTTGGCCGATGCAGAAGGCTGCTCGATCTTCTGCAATTGCGGGTCGACCTTCTGGCCTGGCACCGCGCGCAACAGCCCGGCGGTCACCACGCGATCTTCCGGCTTCAGCCCGCTCTCGATCACGCGCAAATCGCCCTCCAGCGGGCCGGTTTCCACCTTGCGCTGCTCGACCACGTTTTCGTTCGTCACCACCAGCAGGTAACGTCCGCTCTGGTCGCTGCCGAGCGCGGTGTCGGGAACCAGCAGCGCGTCCTGTTGCTGGTCGACGGGGACGCGGAC
>DASZJC010000331.1:0-3405 GCA_035948495.1 Xanthobacteraceae bacterium
GAAGGCGACGATCAAGACGAACGGCGGCGAGCTGTTCTCCTCGCCGCGCCAGGTCACGCTCGGCAACCGCCGGGGCGACGTCACCCTGGTCGAGTTCTTCGATTACAACTGCGGCTTCTGCAAGCGCGCGCTCGCCGACCTCATCGCGCTGATGAAGAGCGACTCCAAGCTCAAGGTCGTGCTCAAGGAATATCCCATCCTCGGTCCCGACTCGGTCGAGGCCGCGCGCGTCGCCGTTGCGGTGCGCATGCAGGACGCGGGCGGCGCCCGCTATCTCGAGTTCCACCGCAAGCTCCTGGAAAACCGCGGCCATAACGACAAGGCGCGCGCGCTCGCCGCCGCGGAGGAGGTCGGCCTCGACATGGCGCGCCTCGAGCGCGACATGGCGAGCAGCGAGGTCACCAAGTCGATCGACGAATCGATGCGCCTCGGCAAGGCGCTCGCCATCAACGGCACGCCCGGCTACGTGGTCGGCGACCGCGTGATCGTCGGCGCGCGGGGCCAGCAGGTGCTCAAGGACGACGTCGCCGCGGCTCGGAATTGATCTTCTTGTAGCCCGGATGACCGCCGCGAAGCGGCGGGAAATCCGGGAACGCCCGCCCCGCATTTCGCTTCGCTCATGCGGGCTACGTTTTCCTTCCCCACGCCAAAATCGCCGCGATCGGAATGCGCAGATAGTCGCCCTGCCGATAGCGCTCCGCCTGCTCGCCCATGTGTGCCGTGATCGCCGGGAGCGCGGCCGGCTCCTGCGCGTCGATCAGCGCGGCGGTACGGGCGGTCCCGTTGCGGAACGCGGCCACGAGGTCGTGCGCGCTCTTGACCGCCCACTCGCGCCGCACCAGTCGGGCGTCGACGTCGTGAAAGCCCGCGGTCCCGAGCTCCGCGCGGCAATCGTCCTCGCTGTTGATGGTGCCGCCGGACGGCGGCGCCTTGGCCGCGGCTATATCGCCGTGCCGCCGGAGCGCGTCGAACAGAAGCTGCCAGGCGACGTTGCGGTCGGGCCGCGCCCACGCCGTGAAGGCGATGCGGCCGCCCGGCGCGAGCACGCGGTGCATGTCCGCCAGTGCGGCGGCCGGGCGCGGCACGTGATGAACGCCGAAGTTCGCAACGACGGCCTCGAATGATCCGTCCGGATAGGGCAACGCTTCGGCATCTCCCGTCGCGAAATCGAGCCGCGGGTGCGCCGCGCGCGCGATCGCGAGCATGCCCGGCGAGAAATCGAGGCCCGCCGCCACGGCGCCGCGCGCCGCGGCGGCGCCGGCCACGGTGCCGGGCCCGCAACAGACGTCGAGCACGCGCGTTTGCGCGCCGATGCCCGCCGCATCGAGCAACGGGTCGATGAATCCCTTCGTCGCCGCCGCGAACGTGTCGCCGTAGCGCGGTGCCACGCGCTGCCAGCTCGCGTGCTCGAAGGCGCGGATCGCCTGCGGATCGAACTCCATTCGTCCAGTCATAGCAGAACGGATTGGGTCGCCGAACCGTGCAATGTCTGGAACTTGGCTTCGCGTTCGGGAGTTAATGAACGTGTTTCGCGTGCCGCCTCGGTTGCGCGCGCAAGATTGATTTGGCAGATAGGGGCCGCTTTTCATGAGCCAGGTTCAGCTGGAAATGCCCGCAAAGTCCCGTTCCCGCAAGCCGGCCGTCAAGCCGCAACGCCCGCCCGCGCGCAAGACCCGGGCGCGCAACGCTCCGGCGCGCAACCCTGAGCGGGCACGGCCGGCCAAGGGCAAATGGGTGTATGGCTTCGGCGGAGGCAAGGCGGAAGGCCGCGCCGAAATGAGAAATCTGCTCGGCGGCAAGGGCGCCGGCCTCGCCGAGATGGCTAATCTGGGCCTGCCGGTGCCGCCCGGCTTCACCGTCACCACCGAGATCTGCACCTATTTCTACGCCAACCGCAAAGCCTATCCGCCCGATCTCGAACGTCAGGTGACCGCTGCGCTCGAGCGTCTCGGCAAGCTCGTCGGCAAGCGCTTCGGCGACCCGAACGATCCGTTGCTGGTGTCGGTGCGATCGGGCGCGCGCGCCTCCATGCCCGGCATGATGGACACGGTGCTCAACCTCGGCCTCAACGACGAAACGGTCGAGGCGTTGGCGCGGCAGTCGGGCGACCGCCGCTTCGCCTACGACAGCTACCGCCGTTTCATCACCATGTACTGCAACGTGGTGCTCGGCATCGAGCATCATCACTTCGAGGAAATCCTCGAAGAATACAAGGAACGCGAGGGCCATGGCCTCGACACCGATCTTTCCGCCGACGACTGGATCGCGCTCGTCAAGCGCTACAAGCAGCTGGTCGAGAGCGAGCGCGGCGAGCCGTTCCCGCAGGACCCGCACAAGCAATTGTGGGGCGCGATCGACGCGGTGTTCGGCTCGTGGATGAACGCGCGCGCGATCACCTATCGCCGCCTCAACCGTATCCCCGAGAGCTGGGGTACCGCGGTCAACGTCCAGGCCATGGTGTTCGGCAACCTGGGCGAGGCCTCGGCGACCGGCGTCGCCTTCACCCGCAATCCGTCGACCGGGGACAAGCAGCTCTACGGCGAGTTTCTCATCAACGCCCAGGGCGAGGACGTGGTCGCCGGCATCCGCACCCCGCAGGAGATCACCGAGGCCGCCCGCAAGGCCGCCGCGTCCGACAAGCCGTCCATGGAGCAGGCGATGCCGGCGGCCTTCGCCGACTTGTCGCGCATCCAGGACGCCCTCGAGCGGCATTACCGCGACATGCAGGACCTCGAGTTCACCATCGAGAACGGCAAGCTGTGGATGCTGCAGACGCGCGCCGGCAAGCGCACCGGCCGCGCCGCGCTCAAGATCGCCGTGGAGCTGGCGCAAGAGGGCCTGATCTCGCGCGAGGAGGCGGTGACAAGGGTCGATCCGGCCGCGCTCGATCAATTGCTGCATCCGACCATCGACCCGAGCGCCGAGCGCAAGGTGATTGCGACCGGGCTGCCGGCCTCGCCCGGTGCCGCCGCCGGCGAGATCGTGTTTTCCGCCGACGAGGCGGAGTTGCTCAAGAGCCAGAACCGCAAGGTCATTCTGGTGCGGATCGAGACCTCGCCGGAGGACATCCACGGCATGCACGCGGCCGAGGGCATTCTCACCACCCGCGGCGGCATGACCTCCCACGCCGCCGTGGTGGCGCGCGGCATGGGCAAGCCGTGCGTGTCGGGCGCCGGCGCCATCCGGGTCGATTACGCCGCCCAGACCATGACGGCCTCGGGCACGACGCTCAAGAAAGGCGACACGCTCACCATCGACGGCTCAACCGGCCAAGTGCTCGCCGGCAAGGTGCCGATGCAGGAGCCGGAGCTGTCCGGCGAGTTCACCACGCTGATGGGCTGGGCCGACAAGGTGCGCCGGCTCAAGGTGCGCGCCAATGCCGATACCCCGAGCGACGCGCGCGCG
>DASZJC010000332.1:0-3164 GCA_035948495.1 Xanthobacteraceae bacterium
TCCGGCGGCTCGATTCCGATCGTCGGCGATTTCAAGCACGTGCTCGGCCTCGATTCGCTCCTGGTCGGCTTCGGGCTCGACGACGATCGGGTGCATTCGCCCAACGAAAAGTACGACCTGACCTCGTTCCACAAAGGCATCCGCAGCTGGGCCCGCATCCTCGCCGCGCTTTCGGCTTGACCGATCACGCAAATCTTTGACCACCGATCAGCAATTTTCATGAGCGCTTCCGGGCGACGTGCCATTAAGCTTCGCTGATGGCTACCTGACGCGAGGAGAGCGCAATGGCTGCCGCCGACGGGTGGTCGAAGACCTGGACCTTCTTCGCGGGCGACTGGCATGAAGGCAATGTGCCGATCATGGGCGTGCGCACGCACGCGGCATGGCTTGCCTCCATGGTGTTCGACGGCGCTCGCGCCTTCGAGGGCGTGGCACCCGACGTCGACCTGCATTGCGAGCGCGTCAACGATTCGGCAACGAAGCTTTTCCTCAAGCCATTGGTGTCGACCGACACTTGGCTTGGCCTCGTCGCGGACGGCCGCAAGCGGTTCGACCGCGACGCCGCGCTTTACATCCGGCCCATGTACTGGCCGGAGCACAACGGCCCGCTTGCGGTGCCGCCCGATCCCGACTCGACCAGATGGTGCTTGTCGCTTTACGAAACGCCGATGGTCGCGCCGGACGGCTTCTCGATCACGCTGTCGCCTTTTCGGCGGCCGACCATCGAGACCATGCCGGTCGACGCCAAGGCGGGCTGCCTTTATCCCAACAACGCGAGGGCCTTGTTCGAAGCCCGCGCGCGCGGGTTCGACAATTGCGTCGTCTGCGACATGCTCGGCAATGTGGCCGAGCTCGCGACCGCGAACATTTTCCTCGCCAAGGACGGCGTGGTGCACACGCCGATCGCCAATGGAACGTTTCTGGCCGGCATCACCCGGCGGCGCGTGATCCTGCTGTTGCGCACGGCCGGTATTGCCGTCGTCGAGACGACGTTGCGCTACCGGGATTTCCTGGCCGCCGACGAAATCTTCTCCACCGGCAATTTCATCAAGGTGACGCCGATCACCCGTATTGACGACCGCTCGCTGCAGCCGGGCCCGTTCTATCGGAAGGCCCGCGCGCTCTACTGGGAATTCGCCCACACGTGACGGCCTAAAGCGGGATGACTTTTGTTCGAATCGTCATCCTGCTTTAGCTGCTTGCCGGAGCGTGATCCTTTCCGAAAACCGCTACCCATCCCGGATCAAGTCCGGGGCAGGCTTTTTGCGGATCATGCTTCGCGAACACGCCGCTGACCGTTCGCCCGCGGATGTCGCAGGCGGAGATTAATCAAGCCGGCCGCAGTGCAAACGAGGAAGCCGAGGCGGGTTACTGTTCCGCCTCGGCCCGCGCCGTACCTATTTCGCGGCAGCCCCATAAAGCTCCGCGACATAGTCCCAGTTGACCAGATGGTCGACGAAGGCCTTGAGGTAATCCGGCCGGCGATTGCGATAATCGATGTAATAGGAATGTTCCCAGACGTCGCAGCCGAGGATCGGCTGCCCGCCATGCACCAACGGGTTCTCGCCGTTGGCTGTTTTCATTACCGCGATCTTGCCGTCCTTGACGGCGAGCCAGCACCAGCCGGAGCCGAATTGGGTGACGCCGGCCTGAATGAAGTCCTCCTTCATCTTGGCGACCGAGCCGAGATCCGCCACGATCTTCTTTTCGAGGCTGCCTGGGATCTTGTCGCCGCCGCCGCCAGGCTTCATCCATTTCCAGAAGTGATTGTGGTTGTAGTGCTGGCCGGCATTGTTGAAGAGGCCGGCGTTCTTGCCGAATGACCCCTTGACCACCTCATCGAGGGATTTTCCCTCCCACTGGCTGCCTTTGAGCAGGTTGTTGCCGTTGTTGACGTAGGCGAGGTGATGCTTGTCGTGGTGGTATTCGAGCGTTTCGCGCGACATGTAAGGCGCGAGCGCATCATGGGCGTAGGGCAGGTCGGGCAGCGAGAACGACATCGGCTTCCTCCTCAATCGATGGGACGGCGGGAGTGCGCCGGCGGAAACCGCTCGGCACGCGACGGAATACCTCCTAGATAGGCCGGGTCCGAGGGGGGGGCAACGGGTCCGGCGGCAGGTTTCCCGGCGCGGCCCGCGATCCGCCCGTCGGCAACCCAGGCGCGAATGCGGCTTCATGCTTGCGGGGAGGTCCGCAAACCGTCACAATTTGTCGGTTTTGCGCAGGTTTAGGGCGCGACAGGGGGCACAACCGGAATGCACATCGTCTTGCTGGCGCTGGGCGTCATCGTCACCGTCGCCGGCGGTGCCATGACCGCTTTCGGGATCGCGAACAACGCGTTCGACATCGGAAATACGATGATTTCGGCCGGCATGACAGGTGTCGTGGGCGGCCTGATCATCGTTGCGTTGGCGACCGTGGCGCTCGAACTGCGGGCGACACGGAAGCCCAAAGCGCGCGAGTCGCTGCGGCCGGCCGCTGCGGCGGCTCCCGCGGCTACGCCGCCCGAAACGCCGTCGCAAACGTCCGCCGGCGCCGCCGACTTGTCCCAGGTACTGGCGGAGCCGGCGAGCGAACCCGCGCGAGCGCCGCCGCGAGCGGAGCCCGCGCCGGCGGCGCCGCGGGTCGAGCCCGCGCCCCCAGCACCGCCGCCCGGGGATCCTTTCGCCCCTGTGCGCGCCGATCCGCAGCGTCGGGCTGCGGTGCGCGAGCGCGGGTTCGATGCCGTCTGGGCGCCGGAACCCGCAAAAGCCGGCCCGCCGCCATCGCGGCCGGCCGAGCCCGCACGCGAGAGCGAGTCCGTCGCCATCCGGCCGCCGCGCGAGCCGCAGGCGGTCAGCGTGCTCAAGTCCGGCGTCATCGAGGGCATGGCCTATACGCTCTATTCGGATGGCTCGATCGAGGCCGACCTTCCCCAGGGCATGGTCCGGTTCCCGTCAATCGACGCGTTGCGGCGTCACCTTGCCGGGCAAGGGTGACGTCCGAGCGATTGCTCTCTGGTTCGATCGATCAGAGATCGAGGCCGATCTCGCGCAGTGACCGATCGAGGTGTGTCTTCCACTTCGCCCCACGCCGCCGGGCGTCTGCAATGGCGTCTTTGAGCGCATGCGGATCAGCGGTGTTGAGGGCTGCGATCAGTTCCCTGGCTTGGGCGAGATCCTTGC
>DASZJC010000333.1:0-18933 GCA_035948495.1 Xanthobacteraceae bacterium
CGGCCGTCGGCCTCGTCCTTCACCTCGGCCACGCTCGTTGCGAAGGCGTCGTAGATGTAGGCGCGATGGGCGTTGGAGAACTGGAACGCGTCCCCGGGGACGCCCGCCTGCCGTACCACGTAGCTGATGAAGGCCGCCGACCATGAGGTATCGACGATCGCCGCGCGCACCGCCGCCTCGCGCAGGATTTCGCGCTCCTCCGGATCGGACGCGTCCTGAGCAAGCTGCAGCAGCCGGGCGGCACTGGTTCGCAGCACCGCTGCGTCTTGTGCGCCCTCGCTCGACGTCGAAGCGTCGCGATAGCCGCGCACCTCGAGTTTCTCCGGAGCCTCGTCGCCGTAGAGCGCCCGCCAGTATTTCATGACCTGCCACCAGCCGAGAGTGCCGAGGCTCAACGGCCGCTCGCCGCGCTCGTCCTCCTCGTGTTCCGCCTCGGTCAGGCCGAAGCGGAACAGCCGGCCGTTCGAATCGATCTCATGGCCGCCGAAGCTGGTGAACTCGTCGATCGCAGTCTGCGCGATGCGCCGGCCGAGCTCGCTGGCGGGCTTCGCGGCGGTCGCGTCGCAGGCGGCTTGGACGGTTTTCCAGAACGTCGCACCTGCGCGGTCGCCCTGCGCGAACGCCGGATGCGCGGCGAGGCCGATCGCCGCAACAATGGCGCAGACAAGGATACGCATGATCCCTCCTGGGCAGGTGAACGGTATGCTGGAGTATAGCCCGGCGCAGGCGGAGGTCCGATGGTCGGACCAAGGACGTGGTCCAAACAGAACGTGGCGCATCAATGGCCGCCTGGCGCGGCCGGTAGATGTTGATGACGTCGCTTTTTGGTCGAATGGAGAAAATACGCCGACGCGAGCGGCGCTCGTCAGCCGTCCTCCGCGACGGCTTGTCGCAAGGCCTGCGCATCCGCGACGCCGTAGTCGCGCTCCACGGCTTGCGGACTCACGTAGCCGTCGGCGAGGTCGCGGGCGATCGCCGACCGGTCGCGGTCGACCGCCGACCCGAAGCCGCCGGAACCGGGCGTGCGCATGTCGATGAGGGAGCCCGCCGGCGCGGCGAACGCACCTTTGCTGGGCAGGTGACGGGTCGCGCCGTCCGGCGTTGTCAATGTCACGACCGCGGCTCCTCCCGGCTTACCGCCGATGATGCCGAACGGCGGCGAGGTCATGCGTTCCATGCACAGGGCGCCGGTGGCATCGGCGTCGTCAAGCATGCGCCACACCCGCCGTGCGCCGCAGCCGCCGCGGTAACGTCCGGCGCCGCCGGAATCCGGCTCGACTTCGTAGCGCTCGATGCGCACCGGAAACGCCATCTCCAGGACTTCGACCGGCGTGTTCATGGTGTTGGAAATGCCGCTCGCGATGACGTTGATGCCGTCCTTGTTCGGCCGCGCGCCGAACCCGCCCTTGACGGTCTCGTAGGAGACGTAGCGCCGCCCGCTGCGCGGATCGACGCCGCCCAGGGTCAGAATGGCCGAGGTGCCCTGGCTGCACGCCATCACCTGGTCCGGCATGAAGGCCGCGAGCGCGCCCATGATCATGTCGGCGACCCGATGGGACATCTCGTGGTTGGCGTAAACGACCGGGGCGGGAAAGTCGGCGTTCACCACCGAGCCTTTCGGCGCCCGGATTTCGATGCTGCGCCAGCAGCCGGAATTGGGCGGGATCAGATTGTTGGGGTCGATCGCGGTTTTCAACCCGCAATAGACGCCCGACGCGGTGACCGACAGGGGCGCGTTCATCGGACCCTTCACCTGCGGGTCGGTACCGGCGAAATCGACGATCAGCCGGTCGCCCTGCTTGCGCACGGCGAGGCGGATGCGGAACCGCGCGTCGTTGCCGAACGCGTCGTCGGCGATGCCGTCGCCATCGCAAAAATTCTCGAACGCGCCCTCCCCGTCCGGCAGATCATCGAGCGTGGCGCGCATCAGCCGCTCGGAATAATCCATCACCTGGCTCATGTAGCCGACGAGTTGCTCGTTGCCGTACCGCCGGGCGAGCGCGGCGAGACGCTCGGTCGCCCGCAGGGTCGCGGCGAGTTGGGCGCCGAGATCGCCCTTGCGCTCGTCGGGCGTGCGCACGTTCGCCAGGATCACCTTCTCGAGGTCGGCATTGAGGGCGCCGCGGCTTACCAATCGCAGCGGCGGCAAGCGCAATCCCTCGCCGTAGATCTCGGTGACGGCGCCGTAGCTGCCCGGCGTCCCCGAGCCGACGTCCGGCCAGTGTGCGCGCAGGCACGTGAAGCCGAGCAGCCGGCCCGCGTGGAACGCGGGCCGCACCACGTTGACATCGGGCAAATGGCTGCCGCCGAAATAGGGATCGTTGTGGATGAAGACGTCGCCCTCGTGGGCGTCCGCTCCGAACGCGGCGACCACCGCACGTACCGCATCGGGCATGGAGCCGAGGTGGATCGGCAGGTCGGGCCCTTGCGCGACCATCTCGCCGCGCGCGTCGAACACGCCGCAGGAATAATCGCCCGCCGATTTGAGAATGGGCGAATAGGCGGTCTTGGCAAGGACGACCCGCATCTCCTCGGCGATCTTGTAGAGGCTGTTCTTGACGATCTCGAAGGTGGCCGGATCTGCGCGTGGCGTCAGGTCGTGCATTGTTTCCTTTCTTGTAGCCCGGATGAAGCGAAGCGAAATCCGGGGTTGCCGTCCCGCATTCCGCTTCGCTCCATGCGGGCTACAGCCTACGCATGTCGCGTCATCACCACGAAGCCATCCTCGTCCATCCGGGCTTGCCAGCCGGGCGGGATCAGAATGGTGGATTCAAGCGACTCGATCACCGCCGGCCCCGGTGCCACCAGCCCGGCCGGCATGCGCGCGCGATCGAAGACAACGGCGTCGACCGCGCCGGTGGCGCGGAACCACAACGGCCGGCGGGCCTTGGCCGCATCCGTTCCGGGCGGCGCCGGCCGGTCGCGCACCGAGAGCGGCGGGATCAAGCCGATCGCCGTGAGGCGGACGTTGACGACCTGCACCGGCTCGCTGCGATTGTCGTGCCCGTAGGTGCGGCGGTGAAGATCGTGGAAGGCCTCGGCGATCTGCGCCAGTCGCAAAGGGTCGAGCGCACCGGGCGGCACCGGCATCGAGAGTTCGTAGGACTGCCGCGCATAGCGGGCGTCGACGGAGCGCTCGAAGCGCTGCCGCGCGGTGGGAATGCGGGCGCGCTCGAGCATGGCGGCGCCTTCTTGTTCGAGTGCCGCGAATGCGGCCTCCAGGCCGGCGGGATCGGCATCGGCGGTCGTGACATAGACGGTGCGGACGTAATCGCGCTTGAGGTCGCTGCCGACGAGGCCGAGTGCCGAGAACGCTCCGGGAATCGGCGGACACACGATCTCGGCAACTCCGAGTTCGCCCGCCAGCGCGGCGCAATGCAACGGTCCCGCCCCGCCGAAGGCAGCGAGCACGAACTCGCGTGGATCATGCCCGCGTTGCACCGACACGATCTTGAGCACTTCCGCCATGGCATGATTGACCACGTCGATGACGGCCGCCGCTGCGGTGCGCACATCGACGCCAAGGGGAGCCGCCAGTCTCTCGCGCACCGCCGCTTCGGCGGCGCCGCGATGGATCGGCAGATCGCCGGCGAGCAGCGAGCCCGCGTCCAAATAGCCGAGCAGGAGGTCGCAGTCGGTCACCGTCGGTTCGCTCCCGCCGCGGCCGTAGCAGACCGGGCCGGGATCGGCGCCGGCGCTTTTCGGCCCGACCCGCAGGGCGCCGGCGCGGTCCACCCAGGCGATCGATCCGCCTCCGGCCGACACTTCGGCAAGATCGATCACCGGCACCCGGATCGGATGCCCGGTGCCGTTCATCCAGCGGGTCCGGCTCGAGCCGCCGCCGACCTCGTAGTCCGGCGTCGTCTCATACTGACCGCCGCGGATCAGGCTGGCCTTGGCGGTGGTGCCGCCCATGTCGAAGGAAATAAGGTCGCGGCGCCCGGTCTGGCGCGCGACCAGCGCGGCCGCGACGACGCCGGCCGCCGGGCCGGATTCCACCGCCATCGCCGGCATGGCCACGGCTTCGGCCGCTTCGAGGATGCCGCCGTTCGACCCCATCAGATAGAGCGGCGGCAGGGCTTGGCCTTTCGTGCTCGCTTCGAGCCGCCGCAGATACGAGGCGAGAATGGGCCCGACGTAGGCGCAGACCGCCGTCGTGCTCGAACGCTCGAATTCCTTGATCTCGGGCAAAACTTCACAGGACAGATAGACCGGCACGTTGGGCAGCGCCGCGCGCAAGCGTGCGCCGAGCCGCCGCTCGTGCTCCGGGTTGAGGAAGCTGAACAGGAGCGACACCGCGATCGCCTCGACCCGCGCCGCTTCGAGCGCCGCGATCAGGTCATCGATCTCGCGTTCGGCGAGCGGCGTGACGATCGCCCCATCCGCGCCGACGCGTTCGGTGATCTCGAACCGGCGCCGGCGTGGGATGAGGATGGAAGGTCCGTCCTGAAACAGGTCGTAGAGGTCGGCGCGCGCGGAACGCCGCAGCTCCAGCACGTCGCGGAAGCCGCGGGTGGTCACCAGCGCCGCCCGCGCGCCCCGTTCCTCGAGGATGGCATTGGTGACCACGGTCGTCGCATGGGACAACAGCGTCACATCGGCCGCCGCTACGCGGTAGCGCCCCATCGCGGTGCGCAGCGCGGCCAGGACGCCGTCCGCCAGATCCGACGGCGTCGTCGGCACCTTGGCGACGCCGATGCGGCCGCTCGCATCGTCGACCAGCGCCACGTCCGTGAACGTTCCGCCGATGTCGACCCCGATCCGCCACGCCATGTCGCGCCGTGCCCCGCCGAGCGACGATATTAATGTAGATCAGGGCTAGTGTCCCGATCCCGAAGTTCGCAAAACCTTGCAGCACCCTCCGATGCGAACTTCGGAATCCAGGGACACTAGCAACTCCATGATTCTAGCGCCGCTTTTGAACCCGAAGTTCGCAACCGAACTTGCTGCAATCTCATGCGAGCTTCGGGTTCGCGGCACTGGCGGCCAGTCGGCGGATGGTCGTGCTTGACGCATGCGGATCGCCGAGAATATTGAATTCCCCGAGTGCATCCTCGAACTGAGGCCATGATCATGGCATTGCGATCGACCACGGCCGCGCATCGGGCGTTGGCATCGGCTGCGCTGGCCGCAATGGTCCTGCTCGCGGCACCGGCCGCGCACGCGCAGGCCGCGGGTCCATTCGAAGCCTTGGCGGGCTCCTGGTCGGGCAGCGGAATCGTCAGCACGTCGGACGGATCGCACGAGCGCGTCAAGTGCCTCGCAAAATACGTTTCGGAAAAGGCCGGACACGGCGTGCAGCTCGATTTGCGCTGCGCCAGCGACAGCTACAAGGTCGAATTCACGAGCAGCATCGTTGAGACCGGTGATTCCCTCTCCGGAAATTGGTTCGAAAGGACCCGCCGCGTCGGGGGACAGATTTCGGGAAAAACAAACGGAAATCAGTTCAACGTACGCGCCGCCGGCCAAACATTCACGGCGCTCCTCAACGTGAAGACGCAGGGCAGCCGCCAAACCTTCTCGATGGAATCACCCGGCGCCTGGGTACCCGAATTCTCGATCGCGCTCAATCGCGCCGCGAAGTGAGCACAACATGGACGGCTTGCTGGCTGGCCGGATAGCGCTCGTTACCGGCGCCGGTTCCGGCATCGGCGAAGGCATCGCGCATGCCATGGCCAGGGCCGGCGCGCGCGTCATCGCGGTCGACATCGACGGGATTGCGGCCAAGCGCACCGCGGAGGCGATCGGCGCAAAGGCCGTGCACCATGCGTGCGACGTCACCGACCGCGCCGCCTGCGACAGCCTCGCCGCCGTGATCCAGCGCGAGGTCGGCGCCGTGTCCGTGCTGGTCAACAATGCCGGCATCATCCGCCGCGGTAAGGTCGGCGATGCGAACGCGCGCGCCGATTGGGACGCGACGCTCGCGGTCAATCTCGACGGTCCCTACAACATGACCACGGCTTTCCTCGCGCATCTGCGCGAAACCAAGGGCGCCGTGATCAATATCGGCTCGATCCAGTCCTTCGTGGCGCTGCCGAATTCCGCCGCCTATACGGCCTCGAAGGGCGGCGTGCGCGCGCTCACCAAGGCGCTGGCGATCGAGCTCTCCCCGCTCGGCATCCGCGTGAACGCCATCGGGCCGGGCATGATCGCGACCCCGCTCAACGCCAAGGCGCGGCAGAGCCCGGATTACATGAAGAATTTCGAAGGCCGAATTCCGATGGGCCGCATCGGCACGCCGGAGGATGTCGCCGGCCCGGCGGTATTTCTCGCCTCCGACCTCGCGCGCTACGTCACCGGCGTCACCCTGCCGGTGGACGGCGGCTATCTGGCGCTGTGAGGCTTCTCGATCTGGCTGGGGCGCCAGGATTCGAACCTGGGAATGGCGGAATCAAAATCCGCTGCCTTACCACTTGGCTACGCCCCACCGACGCACTAAATCGATCGCGCGGGACGATAGCGACGGCGCGCGGCCCGATCAACGCCCGCGCGCTTGCGGCCCCCCGGAGCCGAGGCTATAAGACCGCCCTGCCGCACAATCGGAGTGTAGCGCAGCCTGGTAGCGCACCTCGTTCGGGACGAGGGGGTCGCAGGTTCAAATCCTGCCACTCCGACCAATACTTAGGTGATTTACCCGTTCATTCCGCCACCGCAACCGCCACCCCTTCGACGGGTGTGCGTTTGAGAATGTCTAATACCAAATCCGGCTGATTACTTCTGCACCATCTGACGTGGCCACCAGTGGAACAGGGTGCTGGAGCGCCCCCGGCGTCAAAATCGTCGGCGCAGACCCGTTGTTGGCGCGCTGATCACCCAGCCGCTCGACTCCACCCTCGTTGTAGCGCCGGATCAGCTCCTTCACCCATCGCGTCGAGAACGACAACAGTTCCGCTACCTCATCCACCTCAAGTCCACACGCGAGCAGCCACAGCGCATGGAAATGGCTCTTGCCGATCGGATCGCTTGCCCGCTCGTAGCGAGCTTCCAGTTCGGCCGTGCTCAAGTGCGGCGTGATCCTCGTCATGATCGTGCTCCCCGCTGACGAATCATGACCGCTCTATCTAACTGCTTCGATCCCCCTCGGGAATCCAGTACAAACCATGAATCAATCAGCCGGAGTCGGTATAATTCGCCATGCAGATGACCCCTGAAGCCCTGTATGCGCAGCTGGGCCGGTTGATCGAGTCGATGCCAAATCTCAATGCGTATGGTCCCCTACCCCGCGAAACGTTGGAATGGCTCGGTCGCGCACAGGTCCTCGTTTCGGCCACAGGAGACGTGCTCGACCAGGAAGGGTTAAGAGCGGCAATAGATATGATGTTGGTTCACCGCGAGGTGGCCGCCGAGAGAATCCGGGTAATCGTCTTCCGAGCTTTAATCCGAGCAGAGGCGCTCGCACCCGCTTCGGCACAGGGAGCTTTCATTCCGGCTGGTAACGCCCTTGACGCGATGGCAGCCGTTGGAAAGGTTCTTGGTGCCGCTAAGAACGACGCGCTGATCATTGACCCATATATGGACGAAAAGGCGCTCATCGATTTTGCGCCCCTGTCCCGTGAGCACGTTAATCTTCGTCTTTTGGCCGACCAGCAAAGCCACAGACCAACGCTAGATCAGCGTTTCCGAAGTTCGAATCATATCAGGCGGCCTTATCGAGCTTGTGGGTCCAGGTGTGAACGACGGGGTTTTCGTTGAAGTGGTCCATGGCTGCCATGAGGCGCTCCTTGAGTTCCCGCTTGGATGAGACGCGGATATGGCGCAACACCGAACGGGCGAGCTTGGAGAAGAAGCCCTCGACGAGGTTCAGCCAGGAGCCATGCTTGGGAGTAAAGGTGAACTCGAACCTGCCGGCAGGCTGCTCGGCGAGCCAGGCTCGCGTCTCCCTGGAGATATGCGCCGAATGATTGTCGAGGATCAGGTGGATCGCTGTATGCGTCGGGTAGGCCGCGTCGATGAGCTTGAGGAACTCGACAAACTCACGGCTGCGGTGCCGATCCTTCACCAGGGCATGCACCTTGCCGGTCAGCAAGTCGATGCCGGCCAGCAGGGTGACCGTGCCGTGGCGCTTGTATTCATGCTCGCGTGCGAAGGCCGGGTGGACACCCGGCTCCGGCGGCAGGTCGGGGGCCGTCGTCGCGATCGCCTGGATACCGGGCTTCTCGTCGTAAGAGATGACCGCCACTGCGTCGCTCGGCTTCCTCGCGGCCGCCGCGGCTTTCTTCAAGAGCTTCACCTTGCGATAAACACACAGCACTTCAGCCATTTTTTCCGCAAATTCGGGGTCACGGCGCTCCAGGTAGTACCGCACCTTGTGCGGCTTGACTTCCTCCTCGTCGAGGATCTTGCACACCGTGCCCTGCGCCAAATCGGCGAGGCAATCATGTCCCTCCGCCGGCCCGTGCTCGCGCGCGTGCCGGGCGAGAAGTCGCGTCGTCCACAGTTCGTGCGGATAGCCCAGGTCCTTCGCCTTCCGGCACGCCAGGGACGTCAGCCAAGCCTTCGCCTCGAGGGTGATCGTCGGCTCCCTGCCGGGGCGCGGCCGATCGTCCAGCGCCGCCATCGTCCCTTCAACCACGGCCCGCTCAACGCAGCGCTGGACCGTCTGATGATGCAGGCCGAGCGCTTGGCCCACCGCGAAAAACGACGAGTCCTGCCGGTAAGCCAGCAGGATACGCGCCCGTTCGACCCGGCTCGCGGGTTCCGTTCGCGACTGGGCTATCAACTTCAACTTCTCCAAATCCGCTTCTCCGAGCGACAACTCAATCGCCCGCCGCCACGCTGCCATGACCATTCATCCTTCGCCTCTAAGCCCCCCGACCCTCTATGTAGGAGCTTGAAACGCCAGATGAATCCCCCGCATATGACAACTTTCATGGAATCGATCGTCTAGTCCCTGCACGACAACGTTGGCTCACGCAATTTGGTACGACCCGCCCATTGGAAGTCAGACTGGCGCCCCCTCGTACGCTGCATGATCGAGCGATCATTATCGATGCAACGGATGCTTGGGTGCTGACTCAATCACTGAACGCCTTTGCGGCTCGCTCACCTGCAACAATCGTGCGGACCGACCCCGAAACAGCCGCTCTGAAAATTGCCGCTTATGAAGCTATTTGGTTATCGGCTAGCCCTCTCCAATGACAACTTTCCGATATAGCTCCATCAGGAATCGTGCCTACCAGTCACCGGCTCTGGATTACGCATCGTCAGCTTGTTTTGCTTCAACCCGAAGCGTCGCGCGAATTGTCGCAGTCAGTTCTCTTCCAGCTTTTGCCTAATTCCGACGGGCCCCAAACGATCGTGACCATGTGGTTAGTATCGAAATGGGTTCTCGACTCCCCCCACTTTGTGGACTCGCAAGTATAGATCACAGGCAAACCCAGGCCATCGGCAAAACCGGCTTCCCAGTATGCACCATGGCTGCCATGCGTAAGATCGGCGATCACAAACCGAGCAGAGAGAATCGCAGCCCTCAAATGATTGTCGATCAGGCCCGCTGGTTGTTCGTCGGTGACAAGTCGCAGCTCGAACCCAGCGCGGGCGACTGCCGGCTTGAAACAATCTTCGACAACACGGTTTAGGATTGGGTCTCCGAATTTCATGGCCATAAATGCCGTTCGACTGCTCGATTGCGTTTGCTTTAGAGTGTCGTAACGTAGCCATCCTTCCATGGTAAGCATCGGTAGAAGCAATCCCGCGCTTTCGGAATACGAAATAAGATGCCTCTCCTGGAGTTCGTTGATTAACCAGCCGAGATCGGCGTTGCCAAGAGCCGTGCCAATCCAAGCTGAAAGGAAGTCAGCGCTTGCCCGCGCTCGCGATCCAGGTGACGGTTGACTGTCGCCACCCCATAGAATTAGATTGTTTGCTTGTTCCTGCGTGCTCGGCAGCCGACCTCTCGCCCAATAGCTTGGCAGCTCATCACTCGTGATAATATGAATTGAACTTCCCTGCGGCGCTTCGGCCCTCCGCAAGGTGTGACTCATTACTGCGCGTCGCGCGGGAGCTTCGCCCAGCAAGTTAGGAAGGGCGGCCTCTGCGCTTCCGCTCAGGGCGAATGCTCCGCACCGCACACACTCGAAGCGCACAAAATCACCTGCGCCTTGCCGACGATCCGCCCTAACGCTTTTACAAATAATGCACTCGGTCATGTGTAGTAAATGATCACATTAAAGCGCCACAAGCTGCGTCTAATCATGCTGTTTCAGGTGCGCCCCCTATCTCCCGAGGCTCTCTTCCTTCCTTTACCCGTCTTGCGTTTTTGACCCGCATCGGCTGTTGCCGACTTAGGCGCGCGCCTCAAAAATTCAGCCATTTCTCTAAGTGGATGTCTTGGTTCGCGGCCGAAGTCCAAATCAGCAGGGAAGAACACCTTGGCATATCTTTCAAGCTTCCCTAAGTCTTCCCCGGCGAGCAATAACGCGTCGTGCCTTGAGCCGTAAAACACGATCAATCTGGAATTATAACGATACAACTGGATCAATATTTGGGTCAGAAAAACGACGAGTCCTATAATTCCCACTCGAAGTATCGTGCTCGGCCAGTTCCAGGCCGACTTATGTTCGTCAGCTCCGCCAATTTGTTTTATTGTCGCATTCATCAAGTCAGAGTACCTTTCATCCACAGTTTTCAACCTAGCTTCTGCGTAGAGAAGGTCACTTTTAATTTGAGACGATCCAGCATCTATTGGTTCTAGTTTAGCATTTGAATCTAGGCCCCTAAACCAAAGTTCGTTCAATTGAGCAACATTCCGTAGCGCTTCTGAACGATCATTATCTAATTTGTTCGTCACCGTGCTTAAAGTGGTGTCTAACGTTGCAAGATAACCGGCGGCCCAGATAAGAATTACGCCCCCTATTAACGTGGCTACAATTGTTCGGTATATTGAATTTGATCGTCTTGAAAGCACTACAGTTCGATCATTGAAGTGCCGAATCGCTAACTGTCGCGGACCGATTAACGTCTGAGCGCTAAAGTTCGTCGGCGACGGTGGCGTGCTAGGCTCGTTGTCTTTAGTTGGCTTATCGACCTTTGCTGCTTGATCAACTTTTGCTGCCTGATCAACCTGTGCTGCTTGTTCTACTTTTTCTTGGGTCTCAATCTCTGCTTTTTCGCGCGCTGCAATATTAGCGGTCGTCCTCATGTCGATCACATATGAAAGGAAAGAGCCAAAAAACGCGCTGAGAAGCGAATAGATTGCAAAAGTGGCAAGTGCGTACTCCCTCGTTGGTTTAATAAGCCCTCCGCCGCGAGCGTCAAACACGGTATCCAAATTTAGCAATGACAAAATGTCTATTTTGTTGTAAGCAAGAAATGTCAAACAAACAATAAAACCTGCTACACCAAGTAACACACGAAACGTCAGCGGTAATTTCTTGGTCTCGAGAGCGTTTTGTTGGCTCTCGTTTCGATCTTCTCGTGACTCGAAGGTTTGTACGGCTCGAGGATTGGCGGGGGTCAGTGGTTCCTGAGTTTGATCATCCATAGCGCCCTCCCTAGCATCAACTTTTAATAGTACATTAGGTCGAAAGAAAAAGGAAGAATTGACCTGAGAGGCGGCCGGCGGCACTGTACAGCCTTGTCGGAGAACGGAGTTCGACTGGTGTCACTCCCTCCCAGGCAAGCGCTCGCTGTTGCTGGTCGATCCTCGCGGGGCCGGGTGACGGGCAAGCTCCGGGCCGCCATCGAGGCGATGGTCTGGGAAGGCTCATGTAGGCCGGATGCTGCTAAAGCCGCGGGATTAAAGGATCATTCGCTTCGCGAGGCCCTCCGGAAACCTCACGTAAGGGCGTTCTCGTGGGATGGGCCGCTGGTTTGCAGGCCATCCGCCGAGTGGCTAGCACGGGATCGGCGTCGCCCCACTGAATGTTCGGCTGCGACCTGTGCCCCGCCGCGCTCGACCGCCTTATGCTCGGCTGCGCATTCGCGCCGCGCTGCCCCCATCGTCGCGCTGGCGTGCCGGGAGGGCGACATCCGGTGACGCTGGCGCCGGGGCGCACCGCGCGCTGCATCAAGCCGGGCGCCGCTGCGGCGTGATACCGCCGCGCCGACCATCATCTCAATGATTTGTTACTGAACCGGACGCGCTCGCCACGGCACGGGGCGATCCCGCGCTCGCAACGGCCTCGACCGCCACCGCCCGCCTCCACCGCTCCCAATGGCCCGGGGCCGAGTCGAACAGGCCGGCGCACGGCGTGCCGCATACACCGCACCGGCCGTCCGCGGTGACGTTCCAGGCCGTGAGGTCGTACCAGTCGCGCCCGATCAGGACCGCCTGGCAGGCGTGGCAATAGGTCGCCTCGCCCGGATCGTGGATGTTGCCGGTGAAGACGTAGCGAAGGCCGGCCGCGCGCACGATCCGCCGCGGATCCCGCAGGGTGTGCGGCAGAGTCGCGGACTTGTCCGTCATCTTCCAGTCGGGGCGGAATGCAGTGAAATGCAGCGGCACGTCCGGGCCGAGGCGGTCCATGATCCAGCAGCTTAGCGCCTCGATCTCGGCCGGCCCGTCGTTCTCGCCCGGAATCAGCAGCATCGTGATCTCGAACCACACGTCGGTTTCGCGCTTCAAATACTCCAGCGTCTCCAGCACCGGTCGGGCTAAAACGGGATGACTCTTCTTCGAGTCGCCATCCCGGACGGCGTTCCCTGCCCGCGGCTTGCGGGAGAGGCGTCAGCCGAAGGTCATGCCGGACGATTCTCGCGAGCCGCGAAGTTCCCGGCTAAATCGTCCGCTGGCGGGAGCGCCGCTCGACCAGCAGCAGCCCGATTACCAAGACGAGGAGCAGGAGCGCGAGCCCGTGGATTCCGGGAAACACCAGCCAGAATATCAGCAGCGCCACCAGGGCCGCCGGCGCGAGGCACCACAGCAGCACGATCCCGGCAATGCCGGCCATGAGCAGAAGGAACGGCAGCAACAGCAGCACCACGGCTGCGAGCATCATGCCGAACAGCAACTCTATCAGGATCATCGCAATCTCCCGCGTCCGGCCGCCGCGCGTTGGGCCCGGCGGCCCGTCTGATCGCGCCGATATATAGGTACGGGCCGGCGCCCCGGCCAGAGCGTCATTGACGGCCGGTCCGCGCCCTTCCTATGCTCGGCATGCGGTCGTCGTCCGGCCGGCAAAGCGACAGGGATGATCGACCATGACCGGCACGGGCTTCGCTCACGCCAATCGTTTCGCGCGCGAATTGCCGCCGCCGGCGCCGCGCTGGGGCGGGTTCCCCAAGTATAACTTCGTCGGCGGCCACAACGATCCGACGCGCATCCCGGCTGCCGCGCTTGCCGACGCCGCCGCGACGGTGCTGCGGCGCAACGGCGCGAACCTCGCCCTCTACAATTCCGACGGACCGCAGGGTTTCCGCGGCTTGCGCGACTTCGTGGTCGCCAAGGTCGCCGGCCGCGCCGGCATCGCCTGCACGGCGGACGACGTGCTGATCACCTCCGGCTCCGGCCAGGGGCTCGACCTCGTAAACCGCCTCCTGCTCGAGCCCGGCGACACCGTCCTGGTCGAGGAGTTCTCGTATCAGGGCGCGATTTCCAAGCTGCGGCGGCTGCGCGCCAACATCGTCCCGGTGCCGCTCGACGGCGAGGGCCTGCGCACCGACGCGCTTGGGCGCATCCTCGAGGATTTGGGCCGCAACGGTATCGTGCCGAAATTCATCTACACCATCCCGACCATCCAGAATCCGACCGGCTCGATCCTCACCCTCGAGCGCCGCCGCGCGCTCATCGCGCTGGCGCGCAAGCACGGCGTGCCGATCTTCGAGGACGAGTGCTACGCGGATTTGCTGTGGAACGCCGAGGCGCCGCCCTCCCTGTTCGCGCTCGACCCGCAGCAGGTGATCCACATCGGCTCGTTCTCGAAGACCTTGGCGCCGGCGCTGCGGCTCGGCTACGTGGTGGCCGACTGGGAGGTCATGAGCCGGCTCGTTGCGCTCAAGCGCGAGGCCGACAGCGGCACCGGCGCCGTCGAGCAGATGCTCGTCGCCGAATACTTCGCGCCGAATTTCACCCGCCACGTCGGCGAGCTGACGGGCGTGCTGCGCGAGAAGCTCGACGCCATGGTCGACGCGCTGGAGAAGGAGTTCGGCACGGCAGTCGAGCCGTGGCGGCCGGAGGGCGGCATCTTCCTGTGGATCAAGCTGCCCGACGCGATCGACGTGCGCACGCTGGTGCAGCCGGCCGCCGCCGCCGGCATCGTCTTCAACCCCGGGCCGGAATGGGCGTGCCGGCCGGAAGCCGCCACGTCGCACATGCGGCTCTGCTTCGCGCTTCCCTCCAAGAACGACATCCGCGACGGCGTTGCGGCCCTGGCGCGGGTCTGTTTCGAGGAGACCGGCATCCCGGCACAGAGCGCCAACGTCAGGCGCGCCGCCTCGCCTTAGTCGGCGCGGACGCGGGTCGCGCGCCCGGCTAACCGGCGGGAGAGCAGCGAGCGCGACTTAGCTCTGCGCGGGAACCGAGGGGCGTTCCGGCAGCACGGCGCCCGCCGAAAGCATGAACCAACCGAGGAAAATGTACCAGGCGGCGTTGTTCTGGTTGAGGCCCGGGATCGGAAGCTCGATCGGCAGAGCCGACAAGACTCCGATCATCGCCAGGCATCCGGCGATGACGAAAACGGCAAGGTTGGGTGCACGCATATTCATGGCCCTCGGCTGCGTATTTCCACGCATGTTGACGGCCACCCGTAATCGCGCCCTTAACAACGCGGCCGCGTTCGCGCCGTGCGGCGGGTCGTTGTCCCTAGCGTCAACGAGCCAATAATGCGTTGCGTCGAATGATTGCAATCCTGCGGTTCACCGTCGCGAGCGGCGCGCTCATACTGGCGGCCGGGCCCGCATCGGCCGAAGACTGGCCGACCCGGCCGGTCACCATGGTGGTGCCGTTCGCCGCCGGCGGCCCGGCCGACGCGGTCGGGCGCATCATCGCGGCACGCACTTCGGAAGTTTTGGGCCGGGAAGTGATCGTCGAGAACATCGGCGGCGGGGGCGGCATGCTCGGTGGCGCCCGCGTGGCGAAGGCCGCTCCGGACGGCTACCAGTTCGTGCTCGGCAACATGGGCACGCACGCCGCCAATCAGACGCTCTACAAAACCCCGCTCTACAATGCGGCGAGCGATTTTGCGCCGGTCGTGCTCGTCGCCGAGACGCCGCTGCTGTTGCTCGCGCGCAAAGATCTGCCGGCCGACACCCTGCCGCAGTTCATCGCCTATGCGCGAGCGAATCAGGCGAAGATGCAGTTCGGCTCGGGCGGCGCGGGTTCCGCGAGCCATCTCGCCTGCCTGCTGGTCAATCTCGCGATCGGCATCACCGTCACCCACGTGCCCTATCGCGGCGCCGCCCCGGCCATGCAGGACCTGATCGCCGGCCGGATCGACTACCAATGCCCCGACAGCCCCACGTCGATCGCCCAGATCGAGAGTGGAACCATCAAGGCGATCGCCGTCCTCACGGCCGAGCGCTCGCGGCGGCTGCCCGACGTTCCGACGGCGCGCGAGCAGGGCCTGCGCGAAGTTGCTGCATCGAACTGGTTCGCCGTCTTCTATCCCAAAGGCACCGCCGCCGGGATCGTCGAGAAGCTCCGCCTCGCCATCGTCGCGGCCATGGACACCCCGGCCGTGCAGGCGCGCATGCGCGAGATCGGAGCCGAGCTGGTCGCGCCCGAGCGGCGCACGCCGGAGTATTTGCAGACGTTCGTCGCGAGCGAGATCGTGAAATGGGCCGAGCCGATCAAGGCGAGCGGAGCGATCATCGAGTGATACCATGCGCATAAGGATGGCCGAGAATTTCCGCGCGGTGTTCTATGCGCCGTTCTACGCCGCGCAGGCGCTGGGGTTTTATGCCCGCGAAGGCGTCGAGATCGAATTGCTGACCTCGTCCGCGCCGGGCGGCGGGCCTTCGGCCCTGGCCGACGGCACGGCCGACATCACCTGGGGCGGGCCGCTGCGGGTGATGAAGGCGCGCGACCAGGACCCGGGGTCGCCGCTCGTCTGCTTTTGCGAGGTGGTCGGGCGCGACCCGTTCTTTCTCGTCGGCCGCGGCGATGCGGAGAGCTTCCGGCTTGAGCATCTGCCGCGGCTGAGGTTTGCCACCGTCGCCGAGGTGCCGACGCCGTGGCTGTGCCTCCAGCACGACCTGCGCGAACGCGGCGTGGACCCGGCGAAGCTCGCGCGCGCGACGGACGGCACGATGGCCGAAAACCTCGCGGCGCTGCGCGGCGGGCGGCTCGACGTGATCCAGGTGTTCGAGCCTTACGCGTCGCTGGCCGTGCGGGACGGCGCCCGTGTTCTCTACGCGGCGAGCGCGCGCGGGCCGACAGTCTATACGACGTTCCTCGCCACGCGCGCCGGCATCGAGCGCCACCGCGCCGCCTTCGCCGCCATGACCCGCGCCATCCGGCACATGCAGGGCTGGCTCGCCCGGCACGGCGCGCAAGACCTCGCGGCGGCGACGGCTCCGTTCTACCCCGATGTGGAGCCCGACATCCTGACGAGCTCGCTGCAGCGCTACCTGCAGGCCGGACTGTGGTCGCGCTCGCCCGACGTCGCCCGCCAGGGCTTCGCGCGGCTCGGCGAGAGCCTGCTCTCGGGCGGATTCATTTCCCGCGCGCCGGTCTATGAGGGCTGCGTCGACCCGAGCCTGGTTTGATTCGCCTCAGCCGCATGCCACCGCGTAAATGTCCTTGACCGGGCCCGGCAGCGGCAGTGCCGCCCAGGTCTTGCCGCCGTCGTTCGTCCCGAACACCTCCCCTTGATAACGCGCGCCGATATAGACCTGGTCGGGGTCGGTCGGATGCAAGGCAACCGACATGATCGTGCCGTGCACTTGCACCTTGTCGAAGCGGCGCCAAGTCTTGCCCGTGTCCTCGCTGCGGTAGAGCCCGCCATCGTGGCTCGCGGCGGCGACGCTCAGCGCCGCGTACATGGTCTTCGGGTCCTGGGGCGAAACCTTCACGTCGCGCCCGTAGGTGACCGGCGAGAACCGCTTCATTTCCATGTCCTGCCAGCTGCGGCCCCGGTCGGCGGTGCGGAACAGGCCCATGCGCACCGCCAAAACCACCGCGTCCGGATCGGCCGGGCTGATGGCGATCGCGTGCCCGTCCAGCATGCCTTCGGCGAAGGTGTCGCTGACGATCTTGCTCTTGAGATGGGGAAGCTCGGCGAGGCGAATCAGGTCCGCGCTGCAATCCGCCCAGGTCTCGCCGCCGTCGGTGGTGCGGATCACGCCGTTGACTTCGAGCGCGGCGTAGATTTCCCCGGGCCGCGCCGGGTGCTGCGCCATGCGCATCACGCGCGCTGCGAACGGCGCCGTAGCCCGCTCCTTGACGGCTGGAGCAGGCAGCCGCCGCCAGCTCTTGCCGCAATCCTCGCTGCGATAGACGTCGATCGGGGAGCCCCCCGCATAGATACGGTCGGGATCGCTCGAATCGACGAGGAACGACCAGATCTGCTTGCCCCTGTCGGGGAAGTCCGCGCGCACGAACGTCGCCCCACGGTCGGCGCTGCGCCACACGCCGTCCGCCGTGCCGGCCAGCACGATGTCGGGACGGCGTGGATGCACGCTGACCGTGAACGCCTCGAGATCGGCCAAGGCGTGCTGCCACTCGCCGCCGTCCGCCGCCCGGCGGAACACGCCGATCCGGCCGGTCTGGTCGGGCCGCCCGACATAACCTGCCAGCGCGGCGTAGACGTTCGTCTGATTTGCCATTGGACTGTCCTCCCGTATCGGCTCGCTCTTGCGACGCACGCGTTCGATTGGCGCCGACTCTATATCATTCCTGCGCTCGGGTCAGGGCGCCGCGCCTGCCCTCCTGGCAGGTGGTTTTCTTGATCGTCGAGCCTCGCTCCGGTCGTCTTCCCCGCACCTGTTCCGCGTCGATTTTTCCGGAATGTTGCCAAAATGGCACAGCCATACCGCGGTTCGTGACGTACACTTCACGTACCGCGTGGGGAGGGTCCCCACTCTATCGGGGGGTATCATCATGAAAAGGACAGTGATTGGAGTGGTCGCAGTGCTCGCGCTGGCGGGTGCTACGGCAGCAAGGGCGGCGGACATGCCCCTCAAGGCACCGCCACCCGTGGACGTGTACTCGAGCTGGACCGGGGTCTACTCGGGCTGGGAAGTGGGGGCCAAGTGGACGAGCGACCAATGGACCGCGACGTGCTTTAGCGCGAACGGGTCCGGCGCCAACTGCGGCACTGCTGCGAATCCGTTCTTCGTCGATGCGTCAAGCCCGCAGACACTCACCACGTCGGGCCTACGGGCCGGCAGCTATGCGGGCGTGAACTGGCAGTTCTCTCCGCAGTTCGTGTTCGGCGTCGAGATCGATGTCGCCTGGTACAACCAGACGGCCACGGTCAACGGCCTCATCGGATGCACGACCTTCTGCGGGTTCCTGCTGCCGACGGCTGCCAACATCGACTCGACCTCGGTCCATCATAGAGGGGACGGGAGCGGCCGCCTGCGCTTCGGCTTCCTGCCGCGACCCGATGTGATGCTCTACGCGACGGGCGGCGGCGCCGTCGAAGCGGTCCAGGAGACCGAAACCTGCAGCGCAGCCGGCCCCTGGTGCGTCACTCCGCGAACCCAGACCAACTCGCAGTGGCTGGGCGGCTGGACGATCGGCGGCGGCATCGAGTGGAAGTACGGCAACAACTGGATCTTCCGCGGCGAATATCGCTACGCCCAGTTCCAGACGATCGACACGAACTTCTTCGCCGGCAGCGTCGACTACAACAGGGCCTCGATCAAGGATACGACGCAGATCGCGACCCTCGGCCTCTCCTATCTGTTCAACTGGGGCGGCCCGGTGGTGGCGAAGTACTGACGACTTACCGATCGGCGAAGAGCGCTTCCTCCCTTCGCCGATCACCCCGCTCCTCCCGCGGGGACCAAGTGGGCCGCTCCTGGCGAGCGGCCCTTCTTTTTTATCGCGCC
>DASZJC010000334.1:0-10518 GCA_035948495.1 Xanthobacteraceae bacterium
GCCGAGAGCTACGGCGACAATCATCTCGCCGCCATCTTCGCCGACCTGCTCGACCGCTCCGAGGCGATGACGCGCGAGGTGCTGCGCAGGCTCCCCAACGGCACCTACCGGGCGGTCGACTTCCTCGACAACGACGGCGTCGATCTCGACCGGCGCATCCGCATCGAGGTCGCCGTGACCGTCGACGATGCCGGCATGACCATCGACTTCGCCGGCTCGAGCCCGCAGGTGCGCGGGCCGTTCAACGCGGTCCCGTCGGGCAGCCTCGCGGCCGCCTGCTACGTGGTGCGGGCGATCACCGATCCCACCATCCCGACCAACGGCGGCTGCTTCCGGCCGATCGCGCTGCGGCTGCCGGAAGGCTCGATCGTCAATCCCAAGGAGCCGGCGCCGGTCAACGCCCGCACCGCCACCATCAAGCGCATCGCCGGCACCATCCTGGCGGCGCTGGCGCAGGCCGCGCCCGGCCGCGTGCCCGCCGACAGCGGCGGCGAACTGCTGGTGCTCGCGTTCGGCGGCGCGCGGCCCGACGGCACGCGCTACGTCACCGGCGAACTCGTTGCCGGCGGCTCCGGCGCGAGCGCCGGCAAGGACGGCGTCGACGTGATCGAGACCGACGCCACCAACTGCATGAACCAGCCGGCGGAGGCGCTCGAGCTCGATGCGCCGATCCGCGTGCACCGCGTCGCGCTGCGGCGCGATTCCGGCGGCGCCGGCGCGCAGCGCGGCGGGCTCGGCACGGTGCGCGAATACGAAATCCTGCACGGCGAGGTGCGCTTCACCCACCGCGGCGAGCGCCACTTCATCGCCCCGAAGGGACGCGCCGGCGGCCGCGACGGCGCCATGGCGCGCAGCGTCATCCATCGCGCCGGCGGCGGCGAAGAGGTGGTGCCCTCGAAGCTGGTGACGACCCTGCGCGCGGGCGACCGGGTGGTGTTCGAGACCGCGGGCGGCGGCGGTTACGGCGATCCGGTGGCGCGCGATCCGCAGCAGGTGCGCGCCGATATCGCCGACGGCAAGATCAGCGCGGACGGCGCCAAGGCTTACGGCGGATCGCCTGGCGACTCCTGACAAAAAGTCATTAGCGAAAACTTGTAGAGATCGAGCAATCACGGTAAGATTGCACCGCTTATGGCGATCAGCCGAAGGAGACAACTATGAGCAAGGGTCCTTTTATCGCCTTCGTATGCATCCTGCTGCTTTTGGGCTCGGCGGGCGGTGCGGGGGCTGCGAACTACACCTGTCCTGCAGCCAACATGATTGATTGCGTGCCGGTAAAAAAGACCATCGGCCCGTGGAAAGACAACGGCGGTATGATGACCGGCAACACGTTCGCACCGAACAGTAGCTGTGCGAACGTGATCAATCTTCCCAATGGAATGAAGCGCCTCCTCTGTTGCTATACAAAGTGCGGCGTCTTTCTCCAGGACGTTCGGGCCAATCAGTGCAGCAAGCAGACCGAATCGGAATTCACCTGCAACTAAGCGACCGGACGAAATCGGCCTGAGATCGGTTTAAGGGTTGGCACGCGGCGCCGTGCCCACCCTACGGCGTCGCGACCGTGCCCGCCGGGCCAGCGCGCGCTCGAACGACACGCTGCGCGCCTCCATGCCCAATGCGGTGAGGATGATGATCACAGCAGTACCCCCGTCCGTCGACGTCCGTCGGAGGCCGCGAATTCACTAAGGCTGTACGACTCGCCCTACGCTCCATAATGGTGAGAAATTCGTCACCCTCGACGAGCCCTTCACCGTGGACGTGCCCGTCTGACGCGCGGGGGTAGGGTGGGCAAAGCGGCGCGCCTTCGCGCCGCGTGCCCACGCGGATTTTTAGTGATTACATGTTGAGTGCTCCCGTAGGCACGGCGGCTTCGCCGCCTTTGCCCACCCTACGAAATCGAAACAGATCATTCGCTGAAGAACTGCCGCGGGGCGGGATTCGTGGATTGCTGCCGCCCGTCAGGCATGAAGGATTCGTCGAGATACTCGTCGAGCTTCGCGAACCACGCCTTCACGTCGAAAGGAGCGCCGATCGGCTCCAGCACCACGCCATGCCCGATTCGGCGCACGCGGACCTCTGTTCCGGGCATGCGAAATTCCTTCGGCAGGCGCACCGCTTGACTGCGCCCGTGCTTGAAAAGCTTGGCGATTCCGGAGTCACGCATGGCGGCGGTTCACGAACGATAGATCTCTAACGATACTAGCCCAGGCCGTGGCGCAGCGAGCGGAAAATCGGACACTCCGCGCGTGCCGTGCCGCGAGGCGGCGTTACGCGAGGGCACGCGGCGCTGCGCACCGCTTTGCCCACCCTACGGCGCCGCATACGGCGAAATTCCCCGCTTGAGGAAGGCGCCGTCGCCCGGTTCGCCGAGAACCTTGCCTTCTTCGGCGACGACCTTGCCGCGTAGGATCGTCATCACCGGCCAGCCGGTCACCGCGAGCCCCTCGTAGGGCGTGTAGTCGGCGCCGTGGTGCATGAGGTCCTGGCGGATGACCTCCTTGCGCGTGTCGTCCCACAGCACGAGGTCGGCGTCGAAGCCGACCGCGATCGAGCCCTTGTGCGGATAAAGCCCGTACATTTTCGCGTGGTTGGTCGAGGTGAGCGCGACGAACTCGTTCGCCGTGATGCGCCCCTCGGCGACGCCCTTGCTCCACAGGATCGGCAGGCGCGTCTCCACGCCCGGAATGCCGTTCGGCACCCAGCGGAACGAGGTGCGCGCCTTCGCGTTCTTCTTGCCCATCGGGCCGTCGAAATAGAACGGGCAGTGGTCGGACGAGAACGTGTGGAACACGCCCTGCTCGAGGCCCTCCCAGATGGCGTCCCAGCTGCCGCGGTCGCGCGGGGGCGGCGAGCACACGTATTTGCTCCCCGTCTCGTCCATGTTGAGGCCCTTGAGGTCGTCGGCGGTGAGGGCGATGTATTGCGGGCAGGTCTCGCCGTAAACCTTGAGCCCGCGCTGCTGCGCCCAGCGGATCTGCTCCATCGCCTGGCGGCCGGACACGTGCACGATCATGATCGGCACGTCGAGCAATTCCGCGTGGCTGATGGCGCGGTGGGCCGCCTCGCGCTCGACGATCTCGGGCCGCGACACCGCGTGATAATAGGGCGCGGTCTTGTCCGCGCGCTCAAGCCGCTCGGTCATGAAGCGGATGGCGTCGTAGCCCTCGCAATGGACCATCACCAGGGCGCGGCATCCGCGCGCGCATTCGAACACTTCGAGCAGCTGGCGGTCGTTGAGCACCAGGTCGTCGTAGGTCATGAACACCTTGAATGAGGTGTAGCCGTCCTCGACCAGCGCCGGCAGCTCCTGGCCGAGCACGCTCGGGCTCGGGTCGGTGATGATGAGATGAAAGCCGTAGTCGGCAAAGCACTTGCCGTCGGCCTCCTTGTGATAATCCATCACGCTCGCGCGCAGGCTGGTGCCGCGCGGCTGCAGCGCGAACGGCAGCACCGTGGTGTTGCCGCCGGCAATCGCCGAGCGGGTGCCGGTGAGGAAATCGTCCGCCATCTTCGGACCGCCGAACGCCGGCTGGGAGAGGTGAACGTGGCTGTCGATGCCGCCCGGCATCACCCGCAGGCCGGAGGCGTCGATCTCGCGCGCGGCGCCGGTGATGCGCTCGGCGAGCGCGACGATGCGGCCGGCGCGCACGCCCACGTCGGCGCGGAAGGTGTCGCTCGCGGTGGTGATGGTGCCGCCGCGGATCGCCAGATCGTAGTCAGCCATGACAACCTCCCATTCAGCGGTCCTTGCGCACGTTCGCGGACATCTGCATGGGGTGCCTCCTCTTGGGTCGCGGCGTCGCCGGCCACGGTCGCGCAACGACCCGGCACCGTCAAGAACCGGCGCCGGCCGGCTCTGCCTACAAAGAATGCGCTCGTGATGTTTTTTTGGTCAGGCTGTGCGGACGTCATTGCGAGGAGCCCGAAGGGCGACGAAGCAATCCAGGAGCCGCGGCCACACTGCGCAATGGCCCCTGGATTGCTTCGCTACGCTCACAATGACGGGGTAGAGTTTCGGAACGACGACCAAATGGACACAGGAGCGGCCATGATCATTGTGCCCGAGCCCCTGCGGGCGCGGACCTTTGCGCCGTTCGGCGACGTGCTCGAGGCGCCGCCCGAGCCGGGCCGGCGATTTTTCGGCGACGGGCTTGCCAACCGCCGGCCCGGAGCGGCACCGTCGCTCGCGGTCGCCTGCGTGCCGCCGCTCGCCGCGCTGCCGCTGACGGCGACCCGCATGGAGCGGCACGAATTCTCCTCGCAAAGCTTCCTCGCCCTCGACGTCGGGCGCTGGCTCGTCGTCGTCGCCCCGAAAGCCGGCGACGGCAGGCCGGACGTGGCGCGGGCGCGCGCGTTCCTCGCCGGCCCGGACCAGGGCGTCACCTACCGCGCCGACACGTGGCACCATCCGCTCACGGTGCTCGACCGGCCGGCGCGTTTTGCCGTGCTGATCTGGCTCGAGAACAACGGGACCGACGAGGAATTCGTCACCCTCGATCGGCCGTTCACGGTGGAGGTGCCGGGCTGACGCGAATTGAGGGTGGGCAAAGCCGGCGCAGCCGGCGTGCCCACGCGCTTTGCGAGGCGCCCTCGCCCGCGCGCTTGGTTTTCATGCGCGGGCAGCGGGCGCACCGCGTGGGCACGCGCGCTACGCGCGCTTTGCCCCCCCTACACCTGACGGCGGATGGCAGAAGCCGGAGATCGGAGTACAGTTCTTGCATCCGACCTCCGGCATCCGACCTCCGATCTCCGATCTCTGACCTCTGACCTCAGGAGTTCCACATGTGCGAACATCACGGCCTTGCCCCCGGCCAGCTCAAATCCTGCGACTTTTCCCGGCGCAACCTCCTCAAGGCGACCGGCGCCACCGCGCTCACCATCGCCATCGGGCCGGGCCTGATCGGCGGCGCGCACGCGGCGGAGACGCTCAAGTCGACCCACGGCAGCGGCTTTTGCAATCTGAACATCTTCCTCACCCACGCGCTGCAGACCGCGCACGAGGACGGGCTCGAGCTGCAGTTCGTCAACACGCCGACCTTCGCCGAGCAGGTGACCTTCCTCGGCATCGGCCAGGTCGACGTGGGGCTCATGCCCTACACCAGCTTCATCGCCCTGTTCGACGCCGGCGCGCCGGTTAAGATCGTGGCCGGCGGCGGCATCGAAGGCTGCGTCATCGTCTCGCAACCGGGCCTCGACAGTGCCGAGAAGCTCAAGGGCAAGACCCTGGGGACGTTCCAGCTCGATACGCTGGAAGTGCTTCCCTACGACTGGCTCAAGAAGAACGGCGTGAGCTTCAAGGACGTGACCGTGCGCTACATGGGCAACACGCCGGAGGCGGTCGAGGCGTTCAAGGCCGGCGCGCTCGACTGGATCTGCACCATCGAGCCGTACGGGACCGCGCTGCTCAACGACGTCAAGGGCTCGCACAAACTCTCCGACGGCACCGACATCTACGGCAAGGGCTACACCGATTGCGTGCTCGCCTGCCGCGCCGACCTCATCAAGCAGAATCCGACGGCGCTTAAGGCGCTGATCAAGGGCATGATGAAGGCGCAGCTGATGGCCGAGACCAACCCGGACGAGGCGCTGACCAAGCTGGTCGGCACCTATTACAAGACGTCGATGGAGAACGCCCGCATCGCCCAGGGCAAGCAGCCGTCCGTGGTCGACGCGCGCGCGCAGACCGACTTCATCCTCGCGCGCACCGACTCGATCATGGAGATGGGCTACATCAAGAAGAAGCCCGGCCGCGACGCCATCGACTGGACGCTGCTCGAGCAGGTGATCGCCGAGAACAAGGACCTCTACGGCAAGCTCAAGTACAAGGCGGCGTGAGGGCGTGAGGATGACGGCGGTTCCGCAGCCGGCGGCGGCCCGCGAGGTGCAGGCGACCGGCGCGCCGGACGACGCGCCGGCGGCGCCCCGGCCGGTCCTGCCGGAGTGGGTCGCGCGCGCGGCCTCCCGCATCGGCTTTACTTTGCTCTCGGTCGGTCTTTTCTGCGCCCTGTGGGAAGTGTTGTGGGCGCTCGGCATTTCCGATGCGCGGCTGCTGCCGCCGCCGCACGTCTTCCTCGGCAATTTCCCGGAGCAGGCCAAGTTCTTCAACACCGCCCAGCGCTGGCAGGTGGGCGTCGGGCTCAACACCGGCCCGTCGCCCTTGGGCGCGGTGATGATCACCATCGCGGCCTCGGCCGCGCGCGTGTTCGCCGGCCTGCTGATCGCGTCCACCCTCTCGATCACCATCGGGGTTTTGATTCGCTACTACGTGGCGGTCGAGAAGCTCGCGCTGCCCACCATCACCTTGCTCTCGCCGGTGTCGCCGATCGCGTGGCTGCCGGTCGCGATCTTCCTGTTCGGCATCGGCGATGCGCCGGCGATCTTCATGGTGGTGGTGGCGCTGTTCTTCCACATGGTGCTCGCGACCATCAGCCAGATCGACGGCGTCAACCGCAACCTCATCAACGTCGCGCGCACCATGGGGGCGACGAAGTTCCAGACCTATTCGCGCGTCATCATCCCGGCGATCCTGCCGGGGCTCTTGATGGTGCTCCGCCTCAACCTGCTCGGCGCCTGGATGGTGGTGCTGGTCGCGGAATCGACCGGCGTCGGCTACGGGCTCGGCCAGGTGATCATGCTGGCGCGCAACACCTTCAACCCGTCGCTCGTGTTCTTCACCATCGCGCTGATCGGCGTGCTCGGCTTCTCGTCGGACTGGGCGCTGCGCATGGTGCAGAAGCGGATTCTTTACTGGGTGCCGGAGACCACGGGGGTGCTGCGTGGCCTCTAGGGCGAAGCCGGTTTCGCCGCGCGACGCGGTCGCCTGCCGCAACGTGTCCAAGACCTGGGCGGCCGGAACCGCACGCGCGCACGCGGCGCTGCGCGACATCGACCTCGACGTCGCGCCGGGCGAGTTCACCGTGCTGATCGGGCCGTCCGGCTGCGGCAAGAGCACCTTGCTCTACCTCGTCGCCGGGCTCGAGCCCGCGACCGGCGGGGAGATCCGCTCGTTCGGCGCGCGCGTCGCGGCGCCGTCGCCCGACCGCAGCCTCATCTTCCAGGAGACGTCGCTCTTTCCCTGGCTCACCGTGTGGCAGAACGTCAGCTTCGGCCTGTCGATCCGCGGCACGCCAGCGGCCGAGCGCAAAGCGGTCGCGCGCGAGGCGCTGCACCGCGTCGGGCTGACCGAGGCGATGGAGAAGCGGCCGGACGAACTCTCCGGCGGCATGCGCCAGCGCGTGGCGGTGGCGCGCGCGCTCGCCATGCGCCCCAAGCTGCTGCTGATGGACGAGCCGTTCGCCGCGCTCGACGTGCAGACCCGCACCAAGATGCAGGACTTTCTGCTCGACGTGTGGCGCGACAGCGCGGCCTCGATCCTGTTCGTCACCCATCACATCGAGGAGGCGATCGCGCTCGCCGACCGGGTGGTGGTGTTCACGGCGCGGCCCGGGCGGGTCAAGACCGTCGTGCCGATCGACATGCCGCGCCCGCGCGACCCGTTCTCGCCGCGCAGCGAGGCGCTGCGCAAGGAGTTGACCGACATCCTGCGCGACGAGGTCGACCGCGCCTTCGCCGAGCAGGAGGCGCTGGCCGTGCCGGCGTAGCGTCATTGCGAGGAGCGAAGCGACGAAGCAATCCAGAGCCGCGCGCGTCGCGCTGGATTGCCTCGCTCCGCTCGCAATGACGGAAAGGGAAGAGGGGACCATGCCCGTATCGCTTGTCCGCAGCCGCGCCATGATCGCGCGCTCGCTCGACCGCCACGCCTGGGAGGAAATCGCCGACGGCGCCGTGCTGCAGGAGGACGGCGTCATCCGCGAGGTCGGGACCTATGCGGCGCTCAAATCCCGCCATCCGCACGCGCCGGTGATCGGCACGGGCGAGGAGATTCTCCTGCCCGGCTTCGTCAACGGCCATCACCACATCGGCCTTACCCCGGTGCAGCTCGGCTCGCCCGACATGCCGCTCGAGCTGTGGTTCATCACCCGCATGGTGATCCGCAGCCTCGACCTCTATCTCGACACGCTCTACTCCGCCTTCGAGATGATCGCCTCGGGCATCACCACGGTGCAGCACATCCACGGCTGGATGCCCGGCACCTTGAGCGAGGTGGAAGCGAGGTCCGAGCAGGTGATCCGCGCCTACGAGGACATCGGCATGCGGGTCTCCTATTGCTACGCCGTGCGCGACCAGAACCGCCTCGTCTACCAGGCGGACCAGGAGTTCGTCGCGAGCCTGCCGCCGGAGCTGCAGGATCCGATGAAGCGCTGGTTCGAGCGCTTCAAGACTAGCCTCGACGACAGCATGGACCTGTTCGCGAGCCTCCACCGCAAGAACCAGAACAAGCGGCGGGTGAAGATCCAGCTCGCGCCCGCCAACCTGCACTGGTGTTCCGACCGGGCGCTCACGCTGCTCTCCGATGCCTCGAAGAAACACGGCGTGCCGATGCACATGCATCTCCTCGAGACGCCGCTGCAGAAGGAATACGCGCGCCGGCGCGGCGGCGGCACGGCGGTCGAGTACATCGACCGCTTCGGCATGCTCGGGCCGCACATGACGCTCGGCCACGGCGTGTGGCTCAACGAGCGCGACATCGACCGCCTCGCCGAGACCGGCACCTGCGTATGCCATAACTGCTCGTCGAATTTCCGGCTGCGCTCGGGGGTCGCCGCGCTCAATCATTTCGAGGCCAAGGGCATCACCACCGCGATCGGGCTCGACGAGGCCGGCATCAACGACGACCGCGACATGCTCCAGGAGATGCGCATGGTGCTGCGCGCCCACCGCGTGCCGGGCATGGGCGACGAGGTGCCGACCATGGCGCAGGTGTTCCGCATGGCGACCGACGGCGGCGCGAAGACCACGGGCTACGCGGGCGCGATCGGCACGCTCGCGCGCGGCAAGGCCGCCGACCTCGTGCTGATCGACTGGCACCGCATCGCCTATCCTTATCTCGACGAAGAGACGCCGCTGCTCGACGCGGTGATCCAGCGGGCGAAGAGCGACGCCGTGAAGCTCGTCATGTGCGACGGCGAAGTCATCTACCGCGACGGGCGCTTCACCCGCGTCGACCGCGACGGTGCGCTCAAGGCGCTGCACGACGATCTGCAGAAGGCGCTCTCCGACGACGAGGTCGAGCGGCGCAAGCTGTCGAAGGCGCTGCTGCCGCACGTGCGGAACTTCTACCGCAACTACTTCGATCCGGCGAGCCACCAGCCGTTCTATCGGCAAAGCTCGCGGGTGTGATTCCGTAGGGTGGGCCCCGTGCCCACGCGTCCTTTGATTGCCGCGAAGCGCGCGGACTACGCTCGCGCCGCATCGCGCCTCTGCCGTAAGGCCGGACTGTCCGCGTGGGCACGGCCGCTGCGCGGCCTTTGCCCACCCTACGAAACGGAAGGACGACGATGAATCGCATCCTCGCACTCGCCGCCGTGGTGCTCCTGACGCAAGGCGCCCACGCGCAGTCGTGGCCGACACAGACCGTGCGTTTCATCGTTCCCGCCTCGCCCGGCAGCTCGCTCGACGTGATCGCGCGCGTGCTGGGCGAAAAGCTGCGCGCGCGCTGGAACCAGGCGGTGGTGATCGAAGACAAGCCGGGTGCCGGCGGCATGCTCGGCATGAACGCCGTCGCGCGAGCGCCGGCCGACGGCACCACGCTCGGGGTGGGCTTCAACGGTCCCATTGCCTTCGCGCCGCACCTCTATCGGCACATGAGCTACGATCCGGCGAAGGACCTGCTGCCGGTCGTGCTCACCACCTCGCAGCCCAACGTCCTGGCGGTCGCCGCGAGCCATCCCGCGAACAACGTCGCGCAATTCGTCGCCTGGGCCAAACAGCAGGACGGCAAGTTGCTCTACGCGTCGGTCGGCACCGGCAGCTCGTCGCATCTGACCATGGAATTGTTCAAGAGCGTCGCCGGGTTTGCCGGCACCCACGTGCCCTACAAAGGCTCGCCGGAGGCGGCGATGTCGGTCGTCACCGGCGAAACCCACGCGATATTCACGGTCGAGCCCGCGCTCCTGCCGTTCCTGCAGAGCGGCCAGTTGAAGCTGCTGGCCGCCACCAGCCAGGAGCGGACGGCGAATCTCGCAAATCTGCCGACGTTGGCGGAATCCGGCTATCCCGAGGTGCAATCGCTGGCGTGGAACGGATTGTTTGCTCCGGCGGGGACGCCCGCGGCGGTGGTCGACCGGATCAATGCCGACGTCAACGCGGCGCTCGAAGAACCCTCTGTCCGCGACGTGCTGCTCAAGCAAGGCTTGGTCCCGGGCGGCGGGCGGCCGGCCGATTTCCGGACGCTGGTCGAAGCGGAAGGCCGGAAATGGGGCCCGCTGATCGAGACGAAGATCAAGGTGCTGGAGTAGGGCGACCTGAGCTACCGCCCCACCTACCGCAGCCCCACCTGCCTCGTCAGCGCCACCTCGCGGCCCTCGCGGGCGGAGCGCAGCATCGCCAGCAAAACCTCGAGCGTCGCCGCGGCCCACGCGCCGTCGTGCAGCGGCGCTTTGCCGTGCACCACCGCGC